>CAZFVT010000013.1:0-19814 GCA_964522355.1 uncultured Woeseiaceae bacterium
GGAAAGAGGAGCGACCATCGCGCCTGACGAGCCCTCCGACACGGCATAGCGGCAGACCCCCCCCTCATCTCGCTCTGAGCTTGGGCCCGCTTGTGATCCCGGTATTTTGGCCAGAACGACCCCGTGCTGACGACGTGCGGCAACCACAGTATCGACCGGAATGCCGGTCAAGAATCCCCCTCATCTGCCGATAAACAGTCTGAGAATCGCCTGTGGCAAGAGCCGCGGGCCGGAATCGCTCGTCCTGGAAGGACCGAGGGCAAATGGTCGCAAGGCTCAATGAAATCGAAACCCATCGGGCGCTCGTCGTCGAGGACAACGAGCACATCGCCTATATGCTCGATTTCATTCTCCGCCGTGCCGGCTACGACGTCATAGCTGCCGGCAACGGCCAGGAGGCACAGGCGGCGATCGGCGGTATAGAGCCCGTCGATGTCATCTTGCTGGACCTGATGTTGCCCTACGTATCGGGCTTTCAATTAATCTCAGAGGTCCGGGCCTCCCCCGAATGGCAACACGTGCCGATCCTGGTCCTGTCCGGCAAGGTACTCGAACAAGACATCGTCAGGGCCTTTGACCTGGGTGCTAGCGACTACGTCACCAAGCCGTTCAGACCCGAGGAACTGCTTGCGCGCCTAAGGCGCCTCGTAAGCTACGAGCTGCGCAGCGTGCCGACATGAGGTTTCGATACGCTATCGCGCTGCTGGCGACCTGTCTCGTTGACGGCACGACGCATGCTGCGACCGATGAGGTCGGCCGGGCGATCAGCGCCGGCGATTTCGCTCTGGCAGACGAACTGCTCGCCGCCGAAATCGTTCGTACGCCGGCAGATCCGACGCCGAGGTTTCGCAGAGCCCAGGTACTTCGGTACGCCGAAGACTTCAGCGCCGCACTCGAGGTCCTCGACCGGCTACGAAGCGAGTATCCACGCGACGTGGATTACGCCTTCGAGCGCGCGCTTGTCCACGCCGCGCTGGGCGATGACACGGCATCGCTTAGCGACGTCGAAGATGCGATTCGTCTTGCTCCGGACTACGAAGACCTCTGGGTACTGCGCTTCCGTCTGCTATCGAAGGACCCATCGCTGGCCGACGACGACACGATCGCAAATTGGCAGACCGAGGCCGAAAGCCGTTTCCCCGGTAGGCACTGGAGTGACGATTCGGTACTTCGAGATCCGGCAGACTGGTCGCTGACGATCGGCGGCGGCTACGACGAGCTCGACAATGGATTTGCCAACTGGGATCGGCAGTTCGTCGGGCTTGCACGGGAGCGGCAGGGCTCCTTCAGGCATGCGATCGAAGTGAGCCGCAACGTGAGATCGTCGACGACTGACTACGCTCTTGGTGTGACAGCGGACTACACGCTCGCGTCCGAGTGGCTTGTCGGCGCTTTTGCTGGCACGGCTATGAGCCCGGAGTTCATGCCCAGACTCGATCTCTTCCTGCACGGAGGCCGGGTGTTGCCGGATGGATGGATCGTCGACGTCGGCGTGCGCTATCGCGAATTCACGGGGACTGAGGTTACGTCCGCAAACGTGACGGTCGAGAAATACTTCTCAGCCTTTCGCGCAGCCTACCGATTCTCCCGTTCTTCCCTGCCAGATTCACCGTCGTTCAATAGCCATGGACTAAATCTCAACTGGTTTTACTCGGATGCTGCCAGCCTGGGGCTTTCGTTTGGTGCCGGCCGCGAGATCGAGTCGCTCGGCGGCGGCAGGCTGCTGGAGACTGACGTCAGCAGCATCTCCCTGACAGGGCGCCACACCTTCACACCGCGAACCGCCCTGGACTGGTGGGTTGGCATACACGACCAGGGAAATATATACAGGAGGCGGTTCTTTGGACTGGCTGTTTCGATCCAGCTTTGACCTGCCGACGACGATCGCCCTGTGGTCCATCGCCGGGGCGGTACTAACGACTATCGCATTGTTCGCATACACGATAGGTCTCCGCCTCGTAACAATGTCGAGCACACGGCGGCGCGACACGTTTCTCGGTGTCTGGCGGCCCGTATTCGCCGAAGCGCTGCTCTCGGAACGCTTCGCCACCGAGGCTGAGCTGCCGTCCGTATCGGGCAGCGATTCGGTGTTCCTGCTTGAAGAGTGGAACCGAACGCGCGACATGGTTGGCGGCGACGCCGTGGATAACCTGATCACACTCGCAGAGCGCACGCGCATTCCCAAGCTTGCTCGCCGCCTCCTCGGCCAGCACCGCCTTCGCGCACGAATACTCGCAGTTCAGACGCTGGGCCACCTTCGTGAACGTGGCTTCCGTGATGACATTGGCCAGCTGCTCGACGACAACAACGCCGCACTGTCGATCACGGCTGCCATAGCTCTGACCGAAATCGACCCCGACTACGCCGTTGAGATTGTCGTGCCCCGCATCAGTCGACGTCGCGACTGGCCCAAGACGCGAGTAGCGCAGATACTGCGGATGTGTGGAAGCGAGCGGATCAGCGAGCCGATGTACAGGGCGCTTCGTTCCGCCGCCGACCCCGACGAGCAAGGCTACCTGTTGCAGTTTGCCGTGCTCGTCGAAGCCGAGGTGCTCGACGCGCTCGTAGAGGAACTCCTCCGAACGAGCACCGATCCCGGTGTGCTGAACGCCGCACTCAAGCTTGTTAGCGGCTACCGTGGCGTACCCCGCGCGGCCGCATTGACACGACACGATGCCTGGTTCGTCCGGATGCAGGCCGCAAAGGTTCTTGGGCGCGTCGGACAGCCAGAACACCTGCGGCTGCTGGAAGGCCTCCTCGACGATCGCGAATGGTGGGTACGTTATCGCGCAGCCCAAGCGATTACACGACTGCCTTTTCTGGGACCCAACAAGCTGCGCGAGATACAGTCGCGCCAGTCGGACCCCTACGCGCGAGATATGCTGCAGCAGTGCATTGCCGAGGCTGGGCTCGCATGACTCTCGAGACTGTCGTCACGTCAGCACAGTGGGTGTTCCTCGCCTACTTTATCGGCATCAACGTTGGCTACCTGCTGCAGAACGCGATTGCCGCCGTCGGCATCCGCAAGTACTTGCAGACAGCCGAGCAGTACGAGGCGGAAAATGTCTTCTCAGCGCTCGATATACCGATCAGCGTTATCGTGCCGGCCTATAACGAGTCCGCGTCGATTATTACGTCGGTCAAGGCCATGCTGCAGCTCGAGTATCCACAGTATGAACTTATCGTCGTAAACGATGGATCATCCGACGACACTCTCCACAAGCTGGTTGACGCATTCCAAATGCAACCTTTTCCGGAGGCCTACCGGGCGCGCGTGCAAAGCCAACCGGTAAAGCAAGTATATCGATCTACCCGGGCAGGCAACCTTCGAGTCATCGACAAGGAGAACGGCGGCTCGAAGGCCGATGCAGTCAACGCCGGTATCAATGCATGCCGATTTCCCATCGTATGCGTCGTTGACGCAGACTCGGTGCTCCAGCCGGACAGCCTGCGCCGTGTCGTCCGACCGTTTATCGAGGATCCGACCACGGTTGCTGTTGGTGGGACCGTGCGTATAGCAAACGGCTGCACCGTCAGGCAAGGGTTCCTTGAAAAGGTGGGGCTACCGCGAGGATTTCTCGCACTCGTGCAGGTCGTCGAATATCTGCGGGCGTTCCTTTTCGGCAGAATGGGATGGTCACCGATCAACGGGCTGTTGATCATCTCGGGCGCTTTCGGCGTGTTTCACAAGGAAACGCTGATTGAAGTCGGCGGTTACAACCCGAAGGCGGTTGGCGAGGACATGGAACTCGTTTTGCGACTACACCGCTATCTCAAGGAAAAGCGACGAGCGTATCGGATCAGCTACGTTCCGGACCCGGTATGCTGGACGGACGCCCCAGAGTCGCTGAGCGACCTCAAGGGTCAGCGGGTCCGCTGGCAGCACGGACTCGGGCAGGCGTTTGCGCTTAACCGTTCGTTGCTCGTCAACCCTCGTGGCGGCACGGTCACCTGGGTCGCCATTCCTTTCTATGTGATCTTCGAGTTGCTCGGGCCTATCATCGAGGTTCTCGGATTCGCGTTCATTATTCTGTGTGCTTTCAATGGCTGGCTCGCGTTTCCCGAGGCGATGATCTTCCTTGGCCTCGCAATCTGTCTCGGCGTCCTGCTGTCGACAAGCGCAATCATGCTCGAGGAAATGTCCTTCCATATGTATCCGAAGCTGTCCCAGGTGGGGATGCTGTATTTCATTGCCATTTTCGAGAACTTCGGGTTCCGTCAGCTCACCGCGCTGTGGAGATTCAAAGGACTTATACGATGGCTATCCGGGCGCGAACACAAGTGGCAGACGATAACCCGGAGCGCGAGTCTCGCAGAGGACGGCCCGGCAGACGACAGCCTGCTGCAAAAAGCCGCGCCCGGTGACGAGGCGAGCTCAGCGCGGACGATCGCGTTTCGGAACTACCGGGACCCGTCTATGCAACCTGCAAATAAGGAGCAGGAATCTAAAAAAAGCCGAACCGCAAACGACTCGCGATAAGCGCGTTGCCGATGCCGCGATGCTCGATCTGGCCGTTCGAATCTACGTCGGCCAACAGCTATGCGGGCGCGTAAAAGGTAGGTTATCAGAGCTGGTCAACATCCCGGCCACTCGCCGGTAGGCGAGCGGCGCTCATTTCAGGCCGAGCCGTGCTCGACCTCGCAGCGAAGCTGCGACCGTCATTCGCCTGGCTAAGCTACGGGCGCTCAGGCTGAGAGGTCTCAAGGATCGCAACACTCCCTGCCACTCGCCAGCTCCCATGCCTCTAAAACACTGACCGGAACTACGTCACCTTTTTTTGGGCTTTATGTCATCAAAGCCCACTTTTCAGGGGTTTTAGGCGTGGTCATTAGCGACCACCAACACACCTTAAACATAAACCGACACAGGAACTTACGGCACTTTTGGCCCATATTCGGTGCCTCTAGACACTCACCCTACCCCCCGGGGCCCGTTTTTTGACGGGCTTCATAGCAGCGAGTGTGAACTCTGTCCAGAATATTTCTCTCGAAACCTGCACGAGTACTGGGTGGAGATATGTTAAGAGCGTTTTTGGCAGCGCTGGCCGGGCTGTCGCTGGTTGGTGTACTGGGTACGTTGATCGTCGAGTCGCGAGCGGTCACCAACGAGGACTATGCGGCCCACTCGGAACGCATGCGCGCCATCGAGGTGAGTCGCAACGACCTGACTTCGATCATGCAGGGTGCCAGGGACGCCTACGAGAGCGGCCGTGCCGTTCCCGCCGCCGCTGATCTCGGTCTCATCCGTCTGGCCGAGAACAACGCAATCCTGCAGGACATCGACGCTGAGCTCCTCGAGAACCCGGCCATTGCCGAGCATCTCGCCAACTACGACTTCGAACTGGCAACGTTCACCGGCCAGGGCGAGGCATTCATTGCCCGACAGAACGAGTTTGCCGCCGCGCTCCGTGAGCTGCAGGAAGAATCGCCGCTGGTCGTCAAGGACCTGCGTCGCTACGACCTGAGGCTTCAGGCCCAGAGCACTTTCTCACTCGCGCTGAATATCATCGAGTACGCAACCGGTGCAGCCAACCACAATGCGGACGAGCTCTCTCGCCGCGTCGCCGAAATCGCCGAGGACCCGGCGATCGTGGCGCAGGTTCCCGGTGCTATGAGCGCATTCATCGAATCGGCCAACGAAACGATCGAGAAGCGTTCGGCCGCGGCGCTCGCGCAGGACGAGCTGGCGCGGAGCACCGTTACCGACACCCTGTGGTCGCTGTCGAACGAGGTTCTCGAAGACAACCGCCGGCGGGTCAGTCGTGCCGAGCGGGCGGGGCTTCTGCTGGCTGTGTGCACGGTGTTGCTGCTGATCGGCACGGGCTACGCCATGTTCCGCCTGCAGAGCAGCTATCGTGACCTCAACCGCAGCAACTCGGAACTCGAGTCCGTCAACAACTCGCTCGAGGAGCGCGTGGACGAGCGCACGGCGGAACTGTCGTCTGCGTATGACGACCTGAAGGAATCACAGCTGCAGCTGGTACAGGCGGAAAAGATGTCTTCACTCGGCGAGCTGGTGGCCGGGATCAGCCACGAGATCAACACCCCTCTTTGGTACCTGATCAGTAACTCGACGGTCATCAAGGAGCGGCTAGACCTGTTCGATGAGTTCTACAACATCGGCGACACGATGATCGAGGCGCTCCGATCGAAGACCGACGTCAAGCAGCAGGTCACGCTTGGCCTGAACAGCTTGCAGCGCATGATCAAGGATGGCCTGAAGGACGACATCGACGAGGCACGGGACCTTATTAACGACAGCATCGAAGGTCTAGAGGAGCTGACCGAGCTGGCACAGAGCCTGAAGGACTTCAGTCGTCTGGATCGGGCACGACATGATGAGTTCAACGTCAATGACGGACTCGACAAGACGCTTCTGATCACCAAGAACAAGCTGAAGTCCAAGGTCTCGATACACAAACACTACGGCGACGTGCCGGACATTCACTGCTCGTCCTCGCAGATTAACCAGGTCTTCCTGAACCTGTTGACCAACGCCGCGGATGCCATCGAAGAATCCGGCGAAGTTGCCATTCGCACCAGCACAGAGGGCGACACGGTACGCGTTCAGATTTCCGATACCGGGCACGGCATTCCGGAAGACGTCATGCAGAAGATTCGCGACCCGTTCTTTACGACCAAGGAGGTTGGCAAAGGCACGGGACTAGGCCTCTCGATCGTTGATCGGATCGTGTCGTCGCACGGCGGCGAGCTGATCATCGAATCGGAAGAGGGGCGCGGCACGACGGTGTCCATCGTCCTGCCAATCGTGGCGCCGAGTCCCAGCGAAGCGGAGGAGGAGTCGGCGGCCGATCAGATCGAGGCTGGCGAGGAGGCAGCTCCCGAGGAGATGGTTGCAGAAACCGACGCCGCAGTGCCGGAGGAGCTTAACGCCGCCAATGAAGATGAAAGTGACGTAACCGAGGCGGTTTCGGTGTGACGGACAAGGCCCGCATACTCTTCGTAGACGACGAGAAGCGCGTGCTCAATGCGATGCGCGGCCTGTTTCGTCGCGACTACGAGCTGTACCTGACCACTGAAGGATCGGAAGCCGTCCGACTTGCGGCAGAGCATGACGTCGACGTTATCGTTGCCGACCAGCGCATGCCCGGCATGTCCGGCATCGAAGTGCTCGGCAGCGTTAAACAGCGATCGCCCCGCACCGTTCGTATCCTGTTGACCGGCTATGCGGATCCAAGCGCCGTCGAAGGCTCCATAAACATCGGTGAGGTCTTCAGGTTCCTCAGCAAACCCTGCCCGCCGCAGACGCTGAAGGAAACGCTGTCGCTGGCCATTGATGCCGCTCGTACCAGCCCCGTCATGGATGCTGAGCGCCCCGCGCAACCGGCAGCACCGAATGCAGACGCGGCCGCGGCAGCAGGCAGCGTTACCACCGAACCGGCAGCTTCGCCCGCCCCCGCTTCGCACCCCACGCCTGTTGCGGACGCTCCGGCAGTGCCGGCGGACCCGGCGCCCGTTGAACCCCCGGCAGACGCGGACGCAACGCAGCCGGCGCTGAAAGTGCTGAAGACTGAGCCGACGCCTCACTCCGAGCAGTGGCAATCGGTAACCAATATCGTGATGTCTGAGACCTCCGTCGAGGAGACTCGCTCAAACATGTCGCTTGGCGCCTCACACGCGGCAATGAAGAACGTCGGCGTTGTGGTCTTCACCATTGACCCGGATTTTGCGGCCAGCGTCGTGCGCTCAATGCCGTCTGACCGTACGACGATCGTTGCCACGACCCTGCTCAAGGTCGCCGAGGCTATCGACAAGCAGAATGCCGGCGTTCTGATCACCGACTTCACCAGCAACAAGACAACGCTGCAGAAGATCATCGGCGTGCTCAAGCAACACCGCCCTGAGCTCGTGACGATCGCTATCAGCGATGCGCACGACACGACCGACATGATCAATCTCATTAACCATGGACAGGTGTTCCGCTACCTGCTCAAGCCGCTGGACCCCGACTCCCTGCTCAACGACATCAATGCAGCCGTCATCCGGCATCTCTACCTGCAGAGTAATCCCGATGCCGCGAAGCGCCATGAAGTCGTCGCATCCCAGGCGTCCCAGGAAGGCTCCGGGACGTTCAACAAGTTTGTCGGGCAGATCCGCCGCGGCTAGCGCAATGAACAGAGCACCTGCGGCTATAGACTGAAGACGAATCATCATGGCAAACGACAACAGCTCACTTCCCCTGCTCCTGTCGATAACCGGCGCCGTCGTGACCGTCGCCATTGGTGGCTGGTTCTACCTTGACCAGGACGACGCAGAACCGGCAGCCTCGCCGCCACAGCCCGTGGTGTCGACGGAGGAACCTCAGGCAGCCGATGAACCAGCGACGCCGGGTACCGAACAGCCGTTGGCAACGGCGGCGGAATCGACAACATCGCCGTCAACCGTCGACCTGAACCTGCGCAGGGCACAGCTGGCGGCGGGTTCAGACATGCTGGTGTTCCCGGAAGACTCGAGTGCCCTCTATTACTACGGACTCGTGCTTGCAGAAGAGCCGGACAACGCCATCGCGCGAGCCGAGCGAAATTCGGTTCTTTCCGACGTCGGACAGGTGGTCACGGCGCATCTCGCCGCAGAGGAATATGCGGACGCCTATGACATTGCCGAACGAGTGGCGCGCCAGGTGCCGAATCATGCACTCGTTGTTGAAACGCAGGCATTCCTTGACGAAAAGGCCAGTGCGTTGGTCGATGAGGCCATTCAGCTGGCGCGCGAGGGCGCAGACAGCGAAGCCGCCGAGTTGCTTGCGACCGCCGAGGCTTTACCCGGCCGAAACGCGGACTACTTTGTCGCCGTCAGGGAATCGGTAACTGAGATGCGCGACGTTCGCGTCGCAGCTGAGGAGGAGCGCTTGCGGCGCACAAAGCTCGCCGACGATCAGGCCAAAGAAGCCTGGATCGAACAGGTGCGCGGTGCCATCGCCTACGGCAATCTGATCTTCCCCGATGGGGCCAGCGCCGCGGCCTTCCTGGCCGAAAGCAACGACTGGAACGCCGAGCGCGAAGAGCTGGTCGGTGAGCTGCGTGCAGCCCTGGTCGACCAGGTGAATGCGTCGATCGCGAGCGGCAGACTTGAAGACGCCGAGGCAATGCTCGAATACCTCCAGACGATGGAGGGTGATTCCGGCGACCTCGAAGCGCTACGCGCCGCACTCGAGAACGCGTTTGTAGACATTCAGTCGCAGCGTGTCCTGCAGATGAGCGACCTGACGCGCATAGCCATAGTGCCTCCGAAATACCCGAAGCATGCGCTTGAGCGCGAACTGTCCGGCTGGGTCGATATCTACTTCACCGTGACGCCGCAGGGAAACACCACCGACATCGAGGTCAGCAGCTGGGCGCCGTCAAACGTCTTCAACAAGGCTGCGGTCAGAGCCGTCGAGAAGTGGGAGTTCGAACCGGTGCAATACCGTGGACAGCTCATCAGCCAGCGGGTCGCCACTCGCCTGACGTTTGAATTGAACTAGGACACCGGTATCGATCATGCCGGATGCCTGAACCCCGCTCGGGCTGGCTCAGCAATCGAGCTTGATGAAGTAGCCGTTGTGCTTGCGGACGTTGAGCACGCGCCCGTCGTCGAAGATCAGGTACTGACCCTTGATGCCGGAAAGACTGCCTTCAATCTCCGGCAGCTTGTCGAATGACAGGCTCTTGACCTTGCTGGGGTATGCCTCGACCGGATAGCTGATGGAGCACACGTCGGTGTCGTCGGTGACAAAACCCCGAAACTCCGATGCGACCTCGCCCCTAAGCCTGGCCTTTGTGTCCGCCAGGTCTCCATCGCTGATTTCATTTTTCAGCATACGCTGCCAGTTGGTTCGATCCGTCAGGAACGACTTCATGGCAACCTCGATGCAGCCGGCCGTGTAACGATTCGGCGCGCGCGCGAACACGATCGCCTCGGATGCGCCCTGATCGATCCATCGGGTCGGTACCTGGGAATTTCTCGTGATGCCAACCTTGATTGCAGAGCTCTTTGCCAGGTAGATCACCTGCTCCGTCAGGCAGTGAGACTTTGACCATTCCATGTCGCGGGACTCACCCTCGTGCGCTCGACAGAGCTCCGGCCGCAGGATACATTCGCTCGCCGACGGCGAGTTGCGAAAACAGGGATAGCAAAAGCCCTGGCCGAAGGACTTCTTCGTCAGGCGTCCGCATTCGATGCAGTTGATCTGGCCCTCGAAGCTAAAACGCACCGTGCGGCCTATCAGCTCATTCATATCGACCAAATCGTCGCTCATCGCCAACCGATAGCGGACGGTCGGCCCCAGTTCGCTCTGCATCTTGCGCAAATTGCCGGCGTAGGCAGTCATGGATAGCGTTTCTCCTTACAGCAGACGGCGAGTCTGTTGCCTGCGAGCGCCGGCGGCAACTGCAATCTGCCCGATGGCGTGAATCTGGCGGGCAACGCCGGATTGCAGATGGCCGTTCGCCGGCAACAATGCTAGGGTCTCACTCCGTTTTTTCGAGCGATCCGGAGGGCTTGAGCCTTGGAACTTACTGGCAAGATCACGCACGTGCTGGAGGAGAAATCCGGCAAATCCGCGCGCGGCCCCTGGCGGAAACAGGAGTACGTTATCGAAATCCCCGGAGACTATCCGAAGCAGGTCTGCTTCATGGTCTGGGGTGACAAGATCGACCAGTTCCAGATCGCCGAAGGGCAGGAGCTGACGGTGCATTTCGATCTCGAGAGCCGGGAATACAATGGCCGCTGGTACACCGACGTAAAGGCCTGGCGGGTCGAGAAACCGGATTCGGAGGGCGGGCCGCCGTCCGAGGACAGCCCGCCGCCGTCCCGCGAAGAGGGAGCTCCGGCGGACTTCGACGACGATATCCCCTTTTAGATAAACCTCCCTGGACCTTAGCTGAACCGGACGGCTCTAATCGTCTGCCAGCACGGTTAGGATAATCGATAGCCCAGCAATCGTCAGGTTGGCTGCCAGGCCGCGAACCACGCACGCTTTGAGATGAGCCGAGTTGATAGACTGCGGTCATGGCCGAGTATGTTCATGAGGTGAGCGCTGACGAGCAGGCGAAGATCGCCAGCTTTGTGCGCTGGTTCGCCATTGGAACCGTCGCGTTCATCCTCGGCGTCATCCTGCTGTTCTTCACGGCCGACAGCTGGCTGCGGCTGATCAGCATCGAATCCGAGCGGCAGTTTATCGAGCCCTACATCGAGCTTGCGCTTGAAAACGACTTCATCGATGGAGATCCCGTCCTGCAGGACTACATCAGTGAGCTGACGCTGAGCATTTACGACGAGCTTGAGCACGAGTGGGATGACAGCTTTGAGCTGCGCGTCTATGTGATCGAGAGCGAGCAGATTAATGCGTTCGCGACGCTGGGCGGTCACATCTTTGTGTTTGACGGCCTGATGAAGGCGCTGGACGATGAGAACAGCCTGGCCATGGTGCTGGCGCATGAGGTCGCCCACGTCCACAACCGTGACCCGCTGCTGGGTGCCGGGCGCGGACTCCTCATCCAGATGGCAATTGCCGCGCTGTCGGGCAACAGCATCGACCCCAGTGCGATTAACGTCGGCAGCGAAGTTGTGCTGACGTCGTACAGCCGGGAACAGGAATCAGCGGCCGACGAACTCGCCCTTGAGCTGCTGCATAAACGCTACGGCCACGTTGGCGGCGCCACAACCTTGTTTGAAATGATTGACGTCGACCTCGATGATGAGGAGCTGGAAGAGTTCTTCGAGTTTCTGTCTACCCACCCGGATACGGATGACCGTATCGAACGCCTGCATGCATTAGCCGAGGAGCGGGGGTGGACGGAACGGGACCCCGTTCCGTACCCCGACGACGTGAAGTCTGTCCTCGAGGACTAGCGACTCCAGGCCGTCTCCAAACTAGTTGGATGCTTTGATCGGACGACCCTGTTTGTCGGTGAAGGATCCGACCACGATCAGGATGAAGTCGACCAGCGCCCAGATTCCCAGCCCGCCGATGGTTATCAGCTGCAGCAGGCCGGTGCCGATCTTGCCCACGTAAAAGCGATGTACGCCCAGCACGCCAAAAAAGAAACACAACAACAGCGTCGGCACAAAGCCCTTATCACTTACCCCGTCACTCATTTCAATCTCCCGTCTTCAAACGTTGCCCCGGATAGCAGACCAGTTTTCCCTCGCCATCTCTGAACGACCCTGTCAGTAACATGATCGTGACGATGAAGGTGTGCAGCGCATCAATCGCGCCCACCAGCAACGCCCAGAGCGGCTCTCCCATAAAAAACAAAGCGATGGTCAGAAACGCCAACCCCAAATCAATGGCCGCTTCCAGCCATCGACCCAGGTAGAAATGCTGCACGCCGACCACACCAAACACGGCCGAGAGTGCGACTGCAATCCCGTAGCTTTTGTCGGAAGGAGTTTCCAAGAGAGTTGCCCGGCCTTAATTTGTACAAGCGGGACTATAAACGAGGCCATCGTGCAAAGGAAACGACTGCATCACGACGGCAACGAACAGACTGCCAAGTGCATCACAGAGTGAGCGAATTGGTGAACGCGAACTGGGTTAGCCGTTGTCGTAGGGGTTAAAGCCGCCGACATCCGGTTCCGCCTCAAGGAGCTCCTCGGACAGCACCTCTCCGGGTTCTGCCTGAAGCACTTTGCGAAGATGCTGGGTGGAAACGAGGCAGAGTTCATTGGCGGTTTCTTCGTTCGACGCATCAACGCGCTCGAAACCACCATCCGGAACCGACTGCGGCTTGACGTTGTTGATGGACTGCAGGGCCAGCTCGAGTTCGTCATCTTTGACGATGTTGAACTCATTGCTTTCGGTATCACGCGCAAGCCAGCCGTCGTCATCCTCGGCATCGGCAAGCGCCCGAATCTTTTCCTGGGCCGCGTGCTCTTCGATGAGTATCTGCTCCAGCATCTGGGTCGACACCAGCTCAAACTCCGCGGTTTCCTGAGGGGATTCGGCGACATCGCCATCCTTCGAAGCGATGGCCTCACGCCTGATTCGAATTGTCTGGTTGAGCGGGTTGCTCATGTCCGTCTCCGGCAGGTCCGGTTAGCCAGCAGTACCAGGACGATGTTCTCACGGGCCGCTAAACGATTCAGTGAAGCACATCGCTATTACGGAGATGATGTGCAGTGTTTTTTACCGGACGAACAATTCCAACGGTGCTGCCTGGCTAGAGTTCAACCATCAGCTTGCCCTGGTTGCCGCCGCTGAAGAGCAGGTTGATGCCTTCGATCGAACTCTCGAGCCCGTGCAGGGTATGCGCACGATACTTGAGCTGCCCGGCAGCGTAGTAGCCGAGGAGTTTCTCGACGATCGCCGGCACTTCGTCCCAGTGATCGGGCATGGTGAACCCTTCAATCCGCAACCGCTTCCGAATGATGTTCATCCAGTTGGGGCCCGGTGCAGGTGTCTCGGCGTTGTAGTCGGCGATCATGCCGCAGACCACGATTCGCCCGTGGGCATTCATACGGTAGAACACCGCGTGCTGAACCGGGCCGCCTGTGTTCTCAAAATAGAGGTCGATGCCATCGGGCGTTGCTTGGGCCAGTTCTTTGGCCATCGATTCCGACTTGTAGTTGATCGCCGCATCAAAGCCGAGCTCGTCCACCAGCCAGGCGCATTTCTCATCGGAGCCTGCCGTGCCGACCACCCGCATGCCTTCGGCCTTGCCAATCTGGCCGACCAAGGAACCGACCGAGCCGGCAGCGCCGGATACCACCAGGGTTTCCCCCGCTTTGGGCTGACCCACCGTGACCAGTCCCTGGTAGGCGGTAAGGCCAGGCAGCGCCAGGACGCACAGCACCGCCTCCGGAGAGATCTCCGGTGGCAGGGTTTGCAGTCCGGCACCGTTGCTGACGGCATACTCGGTCCAGCCAATCATGCCCGACACCCGGGTGCCTACCGGAAAGCGATCGTTCTTCGATTCGACGACATCAGCAACGCCGCTGGAGCGCATAACCTCGCCCAGCTCTACCGGCGGAATGTAGCTGCCCTTGTCCGCCATCATCCAACCCTTCATCGCGGGATCGAGCGACATATGCGTCTGCTTCAGCAGCATCTGGCCGTCTTCGAGATCCGGCGTTTCAAGGGTGACCACTTCAAAGAGATCCGGCGTGATCAGGCGCTCGGGGCGCTTGACGAGTTTGATGGCTTTGTACTGCATATCGTTGTCTTCCCTGATTGGGTGTCTTTGTGGTTTTTTTTCAGGCCGGCAGCGGCAGTTTGCCGTTCACCAGGAACTGCTCGCGAGGGCAGGTGTAAAGCGCACCCTGAACCCTGAAGGTTACGACCTCCGGACGAGTTTCGCACAGGCCGTGGCGCGGCCGAAGGTGTTTTCGGGACCGCAACGCGCGCGGTTCGAACAGGGCGACGTTTAGTTCGGGATCCGACGTGCGCGCCGACAGATAGGTGATCGCCTCGATGTCGCGTTGTCTCAGCTCCGTGCCAAGCGCCTGGCATGCGGAGTAGTTGGCCGGATCGCGAAGGGCCTGCTCATGCCGGCTAAACGGCGGTGCGGAGAGATCGAACCCCTTGTCAGTGCGATAAAGCGCCTCGAAAACGGTGAACTGGCTGATGACCCTGTCGCGAAACGGCGTTTGCATACCCTCGAGAAACAGCAGCCGATAGTAGGCGGCCTCGGCGAACAGCGCGCGAGTGGATAGCGCACCGTAGAACAGGCTCGGTTCGAAGCGCCGCCCGAATCGCGAGCCCCACTTCAGCGGCGGATAGCGCCACGGGGTGCGGAGCAGGTAATCGAGCCCGGCAGGAAGGTTGGCAGGCTCCCTGTTCGGCTTTGAAGCCTCCAGCATCGCTTCGAGCATGTCATGCTCGGCAAGGCTGTCGGTCAGCGCGAGGGTGGCTTTTTGCTCCTGGTTCTCGACCAGGCGTTTGAGCGTGCCCATGAGAACCTGCGGCTTCGCTCGCCCGAGCACCCGACGCCAGAACGTCGAGTCATACTTTGGCACGTATGGCGTCCAGGTATTCCGTGACGGCTACGAGGCCCGCGACTGACTGAAACTGCTCACGCGGGATGCCGCCGGTATGTCGATTCGGCGTCGTCATCCACTCCAGCATCTGATCGTTGTTGTTGTCGACGAGAACGGCCAGCGAGCGGTAGCAGCGAATCAGCAGCGTCGCGAGCTCGCCGGCCTTGCTCGAAGGAACGACGCCGGAGCGGGAGATGCTCGAGCGATCCCGGCCGAGCACTTTGCTCAACTCGCTGCGCGACAGGCCGAGCAGCTCTGCCGCCCGCAAAACGGCGGTACCCAGCACGCGGTCTGGCGAAGTCCCGATTTTGGCATTGGTCGATGACATGCCTCGATTGTAACCGGGTCTGTCGCAATTGTGCAAATGCACGTTTATTAAGTCATTAGTGCATTTGTCGAAACCAGCCATTTCCTCGGGGATGTGGGCTTAAGGGCACTGCCGACCGCCGGCCCGGTGAAGGCAAAGCCCGTGTCGCCAATATTCTGCTTGCGTCCAGGCGAATAATCTGCGACATAAAGGCGTCCTGAACGAGCGCCCTCCATGACGCCATACCTGACGCCCTGCCAGCGCCTGCTCTTCTCAGCGTTCCTTTGCCTGCTGGCGCACAGCGCGTCGGCGCAGGACAATCCGACCGACGCCGAACCCGTGCCGCGCTGGTACGTTCAGGGCGGCACATTTATCCACTACGACGAAGATGATCCGGATTACGACGGTTCGCGGATCTTCGTCGGCGTCGAGTACTTCCGCTCCCGCAAGTGGTCGTACGGGTTTTCGATGTTCGACAACTCCTTTGGGCAGTTCTCGCAATACGCCTACGCGGCGCGCAGTTTCCACCCCTTCAAGAGCCAGCCGAACGTGCACATCAAGATCACCGCCGGCGTCGTACATGGCTACGACGAGCCGCATCACGACACCTTGCCGGTTCGCTGGGGCGACAGCTGGGGGCTCGGCGCCATTCCAACAATCGGCTACAAGAGCGAGCGCTTCGGCATGGACGTTGCGTTTCTGAAGGCGTCCGGGGTCCTGTTCCTCGCCGGGTACAGCTTCGACTGAAGCCTCGGGCCACTGACCTCGAGATCGCGGTCGGTGTCATAATGAATGCCCCGTAGTTCGTCGGATGCCTGAGGCCTGACCCCTTCGATGACGGAAACGACTGCCGAATTCCTGGCACAGCAAGACTCGCTAACGCTCTTTGCTGTCACCTATACGATTATCGAGCTGTTCGGCATCGCCGCGGCCGTGCATGCAGTCTTCAACGCTCGTTCATCCCAGGGCAGTACCGCGTGGGCCATCGCGCTGGTTGCCGCACCGTTCATTTCCATCCCCTTTTACCTGATATTTGGCCGCAATCGCTTTAGCGGCTACGTCGACGCGAGACGCACGTCCGACAACAAGCATCACTGGATCGCCGAGAAAGCACGGACGGTATGCAACGCCTTTCGGTCAACCTTGCCCGACTACGGCGGTCGACTCAGCTCGCTGGAGCGCCTGGCTCATCTGCCATTCACCTACGGCAACCACGTCGACATCTACACCGAGGGCAGCAAAGCCTTTGAGTCCATTTTCGAAGCAATCCGCGGCGCAGAAAGCTACATCCTCATTCAGTTCTTCATCGTCCGTGACGACAACCTAGGTGAGGCACTCAAGACCCTTCTAATCGAGAAAGCCCGCGCCGGCGTGCAGGTGTTGTTCCTGATTGATGAGATGGGCAGCAGAGGCCTGTCCAAGACTTTCATCGCTGACTGCCGGGACGCCGGCATTCGCATTGAGAAATTTCGCTCGTCGAAGGGCTGGCTGAACCGACTGCAGATCAATTTCCGCAATCATCGGAAGATTGTCGTCGTTGACGGCGACCTGGCCTTTATTGGTGGGCTAAACGTCGGCGATGAGTACGTCGGCATCAGTCGGAAGTTCAGTAACTGGCGGGACACACATCTGCGGGTCGAAGGCCCGGCGGCCGACGCACTGCAGCTGATCTTTGCCGAGGACTGGCACTGGGCAACCGGTGACTCACTGCCGGATCTCGAGTGGGAGATTCGCGCGGCGCCCGACGGCGACGCCGACGTGCTGGTCCTGCCGAGCGGACCGGCGGATGACCTCGAGACCTGCAATCTGATGTTCGTCCATGCCATTCACTCCGCGCAGAAGCGTTGCTGGATCGCGAGCCCGTATTTTGTGCCCAATGCGGAAGTCGTCACCGCCCTGCAAGTCGCCGGTCTGCGCGGCGTTGACGTTAGAATCCTCCTGCCCTCAAATCCGGACCATTTCAGTGTCTATCTGGCCTCGTTCTACCTGATGAAAGTAACCGGCGGGAACAGCATCCGCTTCTACCGCTACCGCGAGGGCTTCATGCACCAGAAGGCGTTTTTGATTGACGACTTCGGTGTGGGTATCGGGACGGCCAATCTCGACAACCGGTCCTTCCGGCTGAACTTCGAGGTGACACTGCTCAGCGTGAATTACGAACTCGCAAGCGAAGTCGAGGCAATGTTCCGCAAGGATTTCGAGGATTCCGACCTGGTCCGGCACAACGAGATCGATGACAAGCCGTTCCTGTTCAAGCTCGGCGCCGCTGGGGCGAGACTGCTCAGTCCGATTCTTTAGAAAACGGCTGTGAAAACTGGCACATCCTCGTAGGAGCGGCGTGACATGCAGGAAGCATGAATGCCGCGAAGGCCGTGGATGGCCGAGAGCGGTCCAGCCGCGATCAGGCTCCGAATCGCGGCTGGAAGCCGCTCCTACGGTAGCCAGGTCTCAACTGGCCTATAGCCGGCAGACTACTCGCTCTTAAATCCCGCCTTCTGGTGAGCACCATCGCAAAACGGCTTGTTCGCCGACTCGCCGCAGCGACACAGCGCAACGCGATTGCCGTGCCAGGCGTCGCGACCGCTGCCATTCTTGATCGTGATGTTGCCGATGAACATCAGCGGGCCATCCTTGATCGGCTTGATGGTCAGCTGGCCGCCGTCTTCAAACTCCTGCGATCCCGTCTCGCCGACGGCGCCGTAGTCCGAAAACCCGTCCTTCTCATGCGAGTTGTCGCAAAACGGCTTGTTCCGCGATTTACCGCAGCGACACAGTGCCGCCCGATAAGCTGTCCCCGGCGCATCGGCAGGCGCATCCTCTATTGCTAACTGGCCGCGAACGAAGAGCGGGCCGTTGTAGGAGACGTTTACGGTGTTGACCGGATCCGGTTTTTCTTCGCCGGAGCCGTCGGCGAACTCGACGGTTAATGCGCCCGTCGGGCATCGCAGCACTACATCGGTGATCTCTTCATCGGGCGCGAGATCAGGCTGGCACCAGGGGTTGCGGCCGCCCACGAAGAGATCGCCTTTGGCCCGACCGCATTCCGCGATATGGATGCACAAACGGCCATTCCACGAGACGGTCGCCTTTTCTCCCGGATACTCAAAGACTGTTTTCTTGGCCATCTCACACTCCGATTGCGGCACGTTAAGGATGTGCAGACCGTATCACCCCGGTTGCCTCAGAGCATCCGTGAGGACTCGATAGCGACCGGACTCAACCATCTTCGACGAGTTCTCGATCCTGTCACCTGGCTATCGATTCAAGAGGAAAACCGTCCGGCTGATCAGCGAACGTTGAGACCGGCGGAGTCTGATCCTCCGTCAGAAGATAGATGCGCCCATCCGCGTCGAATTGGGCTTTCATCTTTCTGTCAGCGAAGATCCACCAGCCAGTAAAGTAGGAATAGTCATCGGGCCAGAAAACAACGTCGTAAGAGTGACTGGTTGTCCCCATATCTATCTGAAATTCTCTTACAACATGAAGCCGAATAGTCCTGCTTTGTCCGGAGTCGATTCGGTAGATGTCACCACCTACAAGGACAGCAATGGAGTCGTGTGCGGCGTTGTAAAGAATGACCTTCGGTGGAATTGAGCACGAGCTTACGACGAGCAACAACAGCGCTGTCGCTAGGGGTTTTGTCTTCATATTGAAACGACCGTGAGACCGCCCTAGTCGTCTGCGGTCTCCGTTCCTATCGCAGTCTATTGACTGATGGCTATGCGTCGCGAGCAGACTGACCCCGGCCGGGCCATCAGGAGCGCCAGTCTCGCGCCGGTTGCTTCCTAGTCCTTGATCGCCTTCCACAGCCGCTGGTAACCGGCCTTGATCTCGTGGCCGAGGTTGCCCAGCGCATCACCCACACCTTCGCTCGTACGTTCGAGCTGGGCGCGTTCCGAGAACGCCTTCATCTTGTCTTCCAGCTCCTGCCACTCGTCCTGCGCGTCTTTGGAGGCCAGGTGAATCTGCACGCGAAGTTCGTCGCGTTTTTGTTTTAGTTCTTCCATCAGGTCGTCGAAATCAGACATCGTCTTCGCTCCGTTATCGGTGTTTCGATTGAGATAGGTTACAACGCGTCGCGCACGCGCGTCAGCCGGGCCTTGACGTCGACCGCCAGCTCAGCGACCTGCGGATGATCGACCAGCGATAGTACGGCCTCCGGATCCATGAAGCTGACCTCGGCTCGGTTCTCATCCAGCCCCCGGACGAGGACGTTGCAGGGCAGCAGGAGACCAATGTCGGGCACTTCGGATATGGCGCGGTTGGCCAGCACCGGGTTGCAGGCGCCGAGGATGCGATAGGCCTGCATGTCAGTGCCTAGCTCTTTGTTTATCTTCGCCGCGACGTCGATATCGGCGAGCACGCCGAAGCCTTCTGCCTTGAGCGCGTCGGTGACCTTCGCAATTGCCTCGTCTGCGCTGTATTCGACGGCTTTTCCAAACCCGAATGCTGACGTCATGCCGTACTCCGTACTGTTGATGTGAGTCGCCGACGCAGTGTCCGCCGAACCGGCCGGGTCGGCTATCAG
>CAZFVT010000014.1:0-19639 GCA_964522355.1 uncultured Woeseiaceae bacterium
CGCCGTCCGATGAAATACGCCATGCTCGTCGCGCTCCGCGAGTACGCGGAGAACGCGAAGACCAAGGGATTCTGGGTCGGGCTTCTCGAAAAAGACGAGCGCGGCGGCCGCCTGATCGAGCTTACGCCGGAGATGCGCCGTCTCAGTAAGGCCAAGAACTGGCTGATCCTCAACAAGGCGAATTCCAGGTCTACCGTACATCGACGCAGCTATCTCGACTACGTCGGCGTCAAGCGCTACAACAAGCAGGGCAAAGCGATCGGCGAGATGCGTTTCCTCGGACTGTTCACGTCCGTCGCTTACAGCGAAAACCCGCGCAATATTCCGCTGCTCAGGCTGAAGGTGCAGCGCGTCGTCGAGCGCTCCGGATTCGACTCGGCGGGCCACCTGGGCAAAGCGCTCACCCACATCCTCGACAATTTCCCACGCGATGAGCTTTTCCAGGCCTCGGTGCAGGACCTGTCGCGAACCACGAGCGGCATCCTTAACCTGCAGGAACGCAACCGCGTCCGCTTGTTCGTCAGACGCGATACGTTTCGCCGCTTCTATTCCTGCATCGTTTTCGTACCCCGGGAAAAATACACGACGGAGGTTCGGCAACGCATCGAGAAGATTCTGCTTGCGTCGTTCGGCGGCAAGGCAGTCGATACCAGCGTGGAAATCTCGGACTCGTCGCTGGCGCGAGCGCACATCATCGTGCGGGTACCGGTTGGCGATAAACGCCGGGTCAGCATAGAAGCCACTGAAGCCGAAATCGCCGAAGCCGTCATCACCTGGCGCGACCGCCTGCGGAGCTGCATGGAAGTTCGCTATGGCGTTGAGGAAGGCTACCGCCTTTACCGACGCTTCGGCGAAAGCTTCAACGCCGCCTACGAGAACGAAACCTCGCCCAACATCGCCTGCCTGGACGTCAAACGTATGGACGGGCTGCTCAAGGGCGAACACAACAACTATCTGCTGTTCCACCGCCCGCGCGGCGCGAACCCGGAACAGCTGCACTTCCGAACTTTTCGGCGCGGAGAGCCCTTTCACCTTTCGCGCGTGCTGCCCATCCTCGAAGACATGGGCGTGTATGTATACGGTGAGCGGCCCTACCGCGTCAGAATTGCCGACGATGAGCCCTTCTGGATTCAGGACTTCGAACTGCGTTACGAGTCCGGAGAAACGGTAGACGTTGACGAGGCTGCCGCCCGTTTTGAGGATTGTTTTCATCGGGTCGTCATCGACCACGTCGAAAACGACGGCTACAACCGGCTGGTTCTGAGTGCGGGGCTCAGCTGGCGCGAAGTCATCCTGATTCGCTGTTACGGCAAATACCTGCAGCAGCTCGCGATTCCCTTCAGCCCGGACTACCTCGAAGAGGTTCTGGTTGCGCATGCCCCGCTCGCCCGCGCGGTCGTGACGAGGTTCGCGGCGCATTTCGACCCGGGAATGAGCGAATCACGACGCAATCGCCTGCTGAAGAAAACCAAAGCCGATATTGCCGACTGCCTGCGCAACGCCAAGACGCTCGACGAAGATCGCATTCTTCGAGCGATTTCCGGCGCCATGGACGCAACCTTGAGGACCAACTACTACCAGCTGGATGCCGATGGCGCGCCCAAAGACTACCTGTCGATCAAACTCGACCCCTCGCGCGTACCCGAGATGCCGCTGCCAAGACCTCGCTATGAGATCTTTGTCTACGCGCTCGACGTTGAAGGCGTGCACCTGCGTGGCGGCTCGGTGGCGCGCGGCGGCTTACGCTGGTCGGACCGGCGCGAGGACTTCCGCACCGAGATCCTCGGCCTGATGAAGGCCCAGGTGGTCAAGAACACCGTAATCGTACCGACCGGCGCCAAGGGCGGCTTCGTCCCGAAACGCATGCCCGAAGGTGATCGTGAGGCGATCATGGCCTGCGGTATTGCCTGCTACAAGAAATTCATCTCCGGACTCCTCGACGTCACCGATAACGTAGTAGACGGTGCGGTCGTCCCGCCAGAGAACGTTATTCGTCGCGACGGTGACGATCCCTACCTGGTCGTCGCCGCGGACAAGGGCACGGCCACCTTCTCGGACATTGCCAACGGTCTCTCGGCCGATTACGGCTTCTGGCTGGACGATGCTTTTGCATCCGGCGGGTCTGCGGGATACGACCACAAGAAAATGGGCATCACGGCGCGCGGTGCCTGGGAAGCGGTTCGCCGACACTTCCGCGAGCAGGACGTCGACGTCCAGTCGGACCTGTTCACGGTGGCAGGCATCGGTGACATGTCGGGGGACGTTTTCGGTAACGGCATGCTGCTGTCGGACAAGATCCAGCTGGTTGCTGCGTTCAACCATGAGTTCATCTTCCTGGACCCGACGCCGGATGCCGCGTCGACCTTCCGCGAGCGAAAGCGCCTGTTCAAACTGAGCCGCTCGCGCTGGAGTGACTACGACGAGTCACTGATTTCGAACGGCGGCGGCATCTTTTCCCGCCAGCTGAAGGAGATCAAGCTGTCGCCGCAGGTTCGTGAACTGCTCGACGCCGAAGCGAGCAGCCTGACGCCGAACGAGGTCATTCGCGCAATCCTCAAGATGCGCGTCGACCTGCTGTGGAACGGCGGCATCGGCACCTACGTGAAGGCGAGCAGTGAAAGTCACGCGGACGCCGGCGATCGGGGCAACAACGCGGTACGCGTCAACGGCAACGAATTGCGCTGCAAGGTAGTCGGTGAAGGCGGCAACCTCGGCCTGACGCAACGGGCGCGAATCGAATACAGCCTCTCCGGTGGCGCCATCAACACGGACTTTATCGACAACTCAGCCGGCGTCGACAGCTCAGACCGTGAGGTGAACATCAAGATTCTGCTCGGCGAAGTCGAGCGACTCGGCAAGCTGACCCGTCCCCGGCGCAACAAGCTGCTGGCGGATATGACCGACGACGTTGCCAGCTTTGTTCTCCGCAATAACTACCTGCAGACCCAGGCGCTCAGCATGATGCAGGCGCGGAACGTCGAGCGCCTCGACGAAACCGCGCGTCTGATTGTCAACCTTGAACGAACCGGACTCCTCGACCGAGCCATCGAGTTCTTGCCCGACGAAGCTGAGATCGACGAGCGCCGCCGACTCAAACAGGGCTTTACCCGCCCGGAGATGTCGGTTGTCTTAAGCTACGCGAAGATCGATCTCTACGACGGCCTGAACGGTTCGGACCAGACGCTGTACGACTTCCTGACCAAGGACCCGCAGCGTTATTTCCCGAAAGTCCTGCGCAGGCGTTACCAGGAGCAGATTCCGACCCATCGCCTGAGCCGACAGATTCTCGCCACCTTGATTTCAAACAACATCGTCAACCGCATGGGTCCGGCCTTCGTGCAGCGCATGCAGCAGGACACCGGTGCCGACGTCGTGACGGTCGCGAGGGCCTACGTCGTGGCTCGCGAGGTGTGCGGTGCCAGCGATCTTTGGCGACGCATCGAGGAGCACGACAACAAGATTCCGGCGAGCCTGCAGTACAACATGATGTTTGAAGTCAGCCGGGTCCTTCGCCACGCCTGCTACTGGCTCATCGAACGTTTCGGCGACCATCTGGACATCGTTGAGGCCGTCGACCACCTGAAGCCGGGACTCGACGTGGTGTATCGTGAAGTCGACAAGATTGTGGTCGGCAGCGGCCGAGAGCGACAGGAATCCGCGGTTGCAGCCATGCTCGAAGAAGGAGTGCCGGAAACGCTTGCGCGGCGCGCTGCCCGACTGTTGCTGACGCGTGGGGGACTCGACATTGCGGACCTTGCCGCCACCCATCGACGCGACCCGCTGGACGTTGCGCGAATGTATGCGCAGCTAAGCCAGCGCATCGGTGTGGTCTGGCTGAATAAAGCCGTCGAGGACCTCGAGGTGGACGGTCGCTGGCAGGCGATAGCCCGGGCAAACCTGCGCGACGAGTTCTTCTCCGTTCGGCGGGCGCTGGCGGAATCCCTGCTCAGCGGCAAAAGCCGCCTCACCGCACTGCGCCTGTTCGAACGCTGGGCGGACAGGAATGCGGACCGGCTGGCTGCCTTCGAAGCGATCCTGAAAGAGATGCAGCTGCGCGAGGAAACGGACTTTGCAACGCTGTCGGTCGCCGCGCAGGAAGTGCGGCGCCTGGTGAGCACCTGAGGCGCACGCCCAAACCACCGTCACAAAAACCGCAGTGCTGGTGACGTCGCCGCATATTGACGCCGACGCCAGCTCCATTTACAAGAAATCGGCCATCAAGCGCACGAGGAGACATCATGCCCGGCAAACTGGTTCTCTGCCGTCACGGACAGAGCGATTGGAATCTCAAGAATCTTTTCACCGGCTGGACCGACGTCGATCTGACGGAGACCGGACGCCTGGAAGCGAGCGCTGCCGGCAAGACCCTGAGCGAACTGGATTTCCAGTTCGATGTCGCCTACACCTCTGTTCTGAAGCGCGCCATACGCACGCTGTGGCTGGCACTCGATGAACTCGATCGCATGTGGATCCCGGTGATTCGGGACTGGCGCCTCAACGAGCGCCACTATGGCGCCCTGCAGGGGCTCAACAAAGCTGAAACCGCAGCGAAGTATGGTGACGAACAGGTGCATATCTGGCGGCGCAGCTACGCGACGCCACCGCCTGCCGTCGAGGCTGACGATGAGCGCCATCCGGCCCAGGACCCGCGCTATGCGGGTATCGACGGCTTGCCGAACACCGAGTCGCTTGCAACGACCCTTGATCGGGTCCGGCCCTGCTGGGAAGAAGAGATCGCACCGCAGTTGAAAGCCGGGAAGAACGTGCTGATCGCCGCTCACGGCAACAGCCTGCGCGCGCTGGTAAAGATGATCGACGGCGTCTCGGACGAAGAGATTACCGGCTTCAACATCCCGACGGGCGTACCGATCCTCTACGATCTGAACGACGACCTGTCGCCGCGCTCGCGTGAATTCCTCGGCGATCCCGAAGCCGTCGCCAAGGCCGCGGCCGCGGTGGCCGCCCAGGGCAAGTCGGAGTGATCTACGCGCTCGGCGAGCGCAAGCCGGTCATCGCCCGCGAGGGCACCTTTATCGCGGACAACGCGACGATTGTCGGCAGCGTCAACATCGCGAAGGGCGCCAGCGTCTGGTTCGGTGCCGTCCTGCGAGGCGACAACGACTGGATACGCGTCGGCAGGGGCTCAAACGTGCAGGACGGCAGCATCCTGCATACCGATGCGGGTATAGAGCTCGTGATTGCCGAAAACGTGACGGTGGGTCATCGGGTCATGCTGCATGGCTGCAGGATTGGCGCAAACTCACTGATCGGCATTGGCAGCACAATCCTCAATCACGCCCGCATAGGGGCGAACACGGTGGTCGGCGCGAACTCGCTGGTCACCGAGGGCAAGGAGTTTCCAGACGGGGTGCTGCTCATGGGCGCGCCCGCCAAGGTCCAGCGGGAACTCTCGGCAGAGGAAATTGAACGGCTGTCGCTGTCGGCCGCTGCCTATCGCAAGAATAGCCAGCGCTACAGCGACTCGCTGACCGCGATCGCCGGCGAGGGCGAATAAGCGAACGCGCTAGACCTGCAGTCTCGGGTCGGAAGGTCTCGGCCGGATCTGCTCGGGACTCAGCAGGCGGACCAACCCTTCCTGCGCCGTCGAGGCGATGAGCTGCCCTGACTGATCGAAGATCTGCCCGCGCGCGAATCCGCGTGCGCCGCCGGCATTCGGACTGTCCATGCTGTAGAGCAGCCAACGGTCGACCCGAAACGCGCGGTGAAACCAAAGCGCGTGATCGAGGCTCGCCATCTGCACTTGCCCGGTGGCAAACGGCAGGCCGTGCGGCAGGGTCGACGTTCCCAGCAGTTCGTAATCCGAGACGTAGGCCAGGAGGCTCTGGTGCAGCTTGGGGTCGTCGGGCAGCTCTCCTGCAGCCCGAATCCAGATGTGCTTCAGCGGCGCACGTTTCTCCGGTGCGGCGAAGTTAACCGGGTCCACCGAACGAAACTCGAAGGGCCGCTGGTCGGTCAGGAAGCGGCGCATCTTTTCGGGCACGCGAGCAAGGCCCTCGGCAGCGACTTCGGTCAGGTCGGCCAACCCTTCCGGGCCTGCGACCTCCGGCATGCTGGCCTGGTGCTCGATGCCGTCTTCGGCGACATGGAACGATGCCGCCAGGTTCAGGATCGGACGGCCGTGCTGAATGGCAACGACGCGGCGCATTGAGAAACTGCCGCCGTCACGGGCGCGATCAACCTCGTACACGATGGGCGCCTGCATGTCGCCGCGCCGCAGGAAATAGCCGTGCAGCGAGTGCGCTATCCGTCCGTCAACGGTGTGCGCGGCTGCCGACAAGGCCTGGCCGAGTACCTGGCCGCCGAACACCTGGGAGGAGCCGATGTCGCGGCTTTCACCGCGATAGATATTGTCTTCGACCCGCTCGAGCTGCAGCAGGTGAATGAGATCCTCGAGAACGGGATGCAACGGCGTCAGCCGCTTCAGGCTTTGGCTGCGCGGGCGCCGCCGTCCACCAGAATGCCGGTTGCCGTGATGAACACTGAGTCGTCGCTGGCGAGGAAGCACACTGCCTTCGCGACATCGACCGGCTCGCCGACGCGTCCGGCCGCCGAGTTCCGAATACAGTGATCGCGCAGCGCCTTGTCGGCGTTCAGGACCCTGCGGCTCGCGGGCGTCATGATGGCGCCCGGCTGGACGTAGGTGACGTTGGTGCCGAGCGGGCCCCCATCTTCCGCCAGCGAGGCGGTCAGTTCCGCAAGCGCCTGCTCGGAACGCCGATAAGCCCGGGCCCCGTCAATCGTGAACGCGCTGCGCAGGCAGCCGACGCTGATGATGCGGCCGGCCGGGCTCTTCTCGAGATAAGGCAAGGCACTTCGGGCCAGCATGGAGTAGCTGCCGATTCGGCGTTCGAGCAGGACGTCGAGTTCCGCCGTGTCGTCATCGCTGAGCGGCGTCTTCGGCTGAATCAGGCCGTTGTTGACGATCACATCGAGTCCGCCGAGCGTTGTCTCCGCCTCACGAACGACCTGCGACACGCCCTTCGCATCCTGCACGGACGCCGTAATGGCGCGCACGTTCTTCAGGCTGCGAAACTTGGATTCGATGCCTGAGTCCGGCGAATCGACTGCCACAATCTCAGCGCCCTGGTTGGCAAAAACTCGTACGATCGCTTCACCAATTCCGTCGGCGGCAGAAGTAACGATGGCTCTCGTCCCGAATAGACGCGGCGCTTCAGTCATCAAAAAACACTCCGGTAGGACTCAGAAGATCGGGCGTAATGGTTCACGGTTCGGCCGCAAACCGCAAGCACCGAATCGTGGTTTATGCAGTCTCGGGTAGCTGGTAGTCGGCAAACTGCTCACGCAGCGCAACCTTCTTGATCTTGCCCGTCGCCGTGTGCGGGATTTCATCGACGAACACGACGTCATCCGGCAACCACCAGGTGGCAATCTTGCCGTCAAACCAGGCCAGGATATCGTCCTTGTCTGGCTGCTCGCCCTCCGAGGGGACCACGATCAGCAGCGGCCGCTCTGTCCACTTGGGGTGCGCGACGCCGATCACGGCGGCTTCGGCAACAGAAGGATGACCGACCGCTACATTTTCGACGTCGATAGAACTGATCCATTCACCGCCGGACTTGATGACGTCCTTGGTCCTGTCAGTAATCTGCAGATAGCCCTCTTCATCGATCTTGGCCACATCCCCCGTCTCGAACCAGCCGTCTTCCGTGTGCGTGCCGACGCTGCCTTCGAGCAGGAAGTAATCGCTGCACACCCAGGGACCGCGCACCTGCAACGCCCCGGCCTCCTCACCATCCCAGGCAAGCTCTGCGCCCTCGTCGTTCACGATGCGCATCTCAACGCCGTAGATGCCGCGACCGGCCTTGGCACGAATGCGGTCCTGTTCCTCGGCGGGCAGATTCTCCGCGCCAACTTTCAGCGCGCCGACCGTACCCAACGGGCTCATTTCAGTCATTCCCCAGCCCTGCAGGACCATGACATCGTGCTTTTCGCGGAACTCGCGAATCATGGATTCCGGTACCGCCGCGCCGCCGATGCAGGTGCGCTCCACGGTCTCAAGGGTAGTGCCGGTCTTGTCGAGGTGCTGCAGCAGGGCCGACCATACGGTCGGCACGCCCGCCGTGATCGTTACCGCCTCGGCGTTCATCAACTGCGCGAGCGCCTCGCCGTCACCCATCTTCGGGCCCGGAAACACGATCTTGGCCCCGACCATGGGTGCTGCGAACGGCACGCCCCAGGCATTTACGTGAAACAGTGGTACAACCGGTAAAACGCAGTCGCGATTCCCCAGACACAGGGCGTCCGGCGCAACACCGGCCATTGCATGAAGAACCTGCGAACGATTGGAGTACAGGACGCCTTTCGGATCGCCGGTCGTGCCCGACGTGTAGCAGAGCGTAGCCGCCTCATCCTCATGAAGCTCCGGCCAAACATATTCATCGGACTGATCGGCGATCAGAGACTCGTAGCAGATGACGTTCTCAAGCGAAGTTTCCGGCATCGCCGCCTCGCTGGTCATGACGATGAACGCCTCAACTTTCGGCAAACTGGCGGCGAGCTTTTCGATCAGCGGAAAAACCAGCAGATCGACCATGACGTAGCGGTCATCGGCGTGGTTGATGATGAACGCGATCTGCTCGGGGAAGAGCCGCGGATTAATCGTGTGGCAAACATAGCCGGCGCCGCTGATGCCGTAGTAGGCCTCCATGTGTCGGTAGTCATTCCAGGCCAGGGTGCCAATCCTGTCACCGCGCTCCAGGCCCAGCCCGTCCAGCGCATTGGCAAGCTGGCGCGTGCGGCGGAAACAGTCCCTGTAGGTATAGCGGTGGCTCGGATTGTCAGCGGTAACCGATACGATTTCACGATTCGGATGATTCTTGTCTGCGTGGCGCAGAATGGATGACACCAGTAGCGGCGTGTTCATCATGAGTCCGTGCATGTTTCCCCCCAAGGATTTCTTTTGTGTTTCTGCGCATCGCACCGTCTGCGTCCGCAGCCGGCCGGTCCGTGTGTCGGCGAAGCCGTGTCGCTATACGTTCTATCGACGCGGGCAGTCACGATGTCGACGGCTATAATCGCAACTGCCCTGTCACCGCCGGACCGGTAAGTGCTGGCCAGTCGGAGAGTATAGCCAATCCCGGGAACTCGCAGAGATCGCCATGCCCAAAATCTACGACAGCATCCTCGATACCGTCGGCGCCACGCCGATCGTTCGCCTTGATCGCATGCAGCCGGACACGGCCGATGTCTACGTCAAGGTCGAATCGTTCAATCCCATGGGTTCGGTCAAAGACCGCCTTGCCCTTGGCGTCATAGAGGCGGCCGAACAATCGGGAGAGCTAAAACCCGGCCAGACCGTTATTGAAGCAACCAGCGGCAACACGGGTATCGGGCTTGCCATGGTCTGCGCGCGTAAGGGTTATCCCCTGGTTGTCACGATGGCGGAGAACTTCAGCCTCGAACGGCGACGACTGATGCGCTTTCTCGGGGCGAAGGTTGTGTTGACGCCGGCGTCGCTGAAGGGCAGCGGGATGCTCGCCAAGGCAACGGAGCTGGCCGACACCCACGGTTGGTTTCTCTGCCGGCAGTTCGAGAACGAAGCCAACGCCAACGCGCACTCCGAGACGACCGCGCCCGAAATCCTCGAAGCATTCCGTGACCGCCCGCTGGACTACTGGGTCAGCGGGTTCGGGACCGGCGGCACCCTGAAGGGCGTGTCCCGCGTGCTCAAGGCAGCACGTCCCGAGATTCAGGTTGTTGCCGCCGAGCCGGACAACTCACCGATCCTCGGCAGCGGCATTGCCCAGGAGCGTCGCGCCGACGGTTCGCCGGCTGACAGTCATCCCCTGTTTCGCCCTCACCTCATGCAGGGCTGGAGCCCGGATTTCATTCCCAAGCTTGCCGAAGATGCACAGGGCGATGCGCTGATCGACCAGATTGTCACGGTTGCCGGCGACGATGCGCTCGACATGTCTCGACGACTGGCGCGCGAAGAAGGGATTTTCTCCGGCATCTCCGGCGGCGCCACCCTGGCGGCCGCGCTGAAGCTGGCGAAAACCGTCGAGCCCGGCACCACGATCCTCTGCATGCTGCCGGACACGGGTGAACGCTACCTCAGCACGCCACTGTTCGAGGACGTGCCGGTGGATATGACCGACGAAGAGATCGCGCTGTCGCAATCAACCCCGGGTGCTCGATTCGACGCGCCGCCGCCGGCCCCGCCGGTCGAGGAAGAGGCGCCAGCAGCGGCGACGCCGGAAGCGCTGAAAGAACTCGAGGCAACGGTCTCCAATCCGGACAGCCCGGTGGTCATGTACGCGCTCGAATGGTGCGAATTCTGCTGGTCGGTAAGGAAGATGATGGCCCGCTACGGCATCGATTATCGCTCGGTTGACCTGGACTCGGTGGAATACCAGGTCGACGAACGCGGCGGCAAGCTACGGGCCGCCCTGCGGGAGACGACGGGGCAAAAGACCATTCCGCAGATCTACATAGGCGGCAAACACATCGGCGGAGCGACGGACTTTTTTGACGCTGCGAAGGACGGCAGCCTCAGCCGGATGCTTGAGGAAAACGACGTTCCGTGGAACACGGAAGTGACCGATGACCCGTATTCGTTCCTGCCCGGGTGGCTGCACCCGCGCTAGCGTCTCTCAGTCGCTCGCTTTCAGGAAGAACACGCCGATCGTTTCAGCGACGCAGGCGGGTTTGCGCTCGCCTTCCACTTCGACGGTGATTTGCGAAATGATGTGCAGCGCGTTGCCGCGCTTTCGGGCCTGCTTGAGAATCGCGCGCGCACGAACACGCGCGCCGACCGGCACCATCGCGTAGTAGCGAATCTTGTTGCTGCCGAAATTGATCGCGCGCTCCAGGTTCTCGACGTGCACGAAATCCTTGGTCAAGGATGGAATCAGCGACAAGGTCAGGTAGCCGTGCGCAATGGTTTTGCCCTGCGGCAATTCCTTCGAGGCACGCTCCTCATCCACATGGATCCACTGAAAGTCGTCAGTGGCCTCGGCGAATCGGTTAATGCGCTCCTGATCCACGACCACCCAGTCAGACACGCCGACTTCGACGTCTTCCAGGGCCTTCGCATCTTCAATGGATCTAACGATGTGCACGGTCATTCCTTCTGTCGTTACCGGCTTCCGGCGGGCGTCTGGCCCGCGCGAACCGAGCATCGTCCGTTATTCCAGCCCCGAATGGCAAGCTGCCACGGCCTTTTTTTTGAAATTTCCCTGCAACGCTGACCTCACCACGGACAAGAGCTCTGAGTGGTCGAATCAATGAGCGCGAGCGTCACGGCGGATTCCCGCCGGCGCCGTTAGGCGCTACCCTGCCGTGTATGACAGCTTCTCGTGAACCTGCCGGCACCCCGGAGACGCGGCTCTTCTCAGCGGTCCTCGCGGCCGGCTCCGCATCGCGATTCGGGTCGTCGAAGCAGCTGGCCGATGTTCGCGGCAAGCCGCTCGTCAGGCGCGCCGTGCAGCTTGCTGAATCCGTTACCGGCGAGCGGACCCTGCTCTGCGTCGGCGCCCGATGGCAGGCGGTCTATGAGGCGGCATCACCTCTGTCGGGTTTCCTGGTCAGGAATGAGAGCCATGCCGACGGCATCGGCAGCTCCATAGCTACGGCAACCCGCACCCTGCCCGCGAGCGCCGAGGGCCTGATGCTCTTGCTTGCGGACCAGGCGCTGGTCGAAGCGTCAGACCTCGAGATCCTTATCCGCCAGTGGCAGCAGGACCCCGAGACGATCGTGTGCAGCCATTACGCAGGCATCGAGGGTCCGCCGGTGATCTTTCCGGCACGACTCTTCCCGGAGCTGTGCGAACTCGAGGGAGATCAAGGCGCCCGGCGACTAATCATGCGGCACAAGGCCACGGTCCAAAGTGTTGACATCTCCAGGGCCGCTTTTGATGTCGATACCCCGGAGGATCTTTCGAGCCTACCGCCTTAGGCCTGCCTAGCCCACCTGCGCATGGTCGTGGTCGTGCTCATGATTATGATTATGATCGTTATCGTGATCGTGACCGTGGGCGGCACATCGCTCGCAGTTGACCCAGCCGGAATCGCCGTTTGCGTAGTGTTCCTTTTTCCAGATCGGCAGCCGCACCTTGACCTGGTCAATAACATAGCGGCAGGCAAGAAACGCTTCGTCACGATGGCCGGCTGACACGCCCACCCAAACCGCGCACTCGCCAATCTCGAGCAATCCGGTTCGGTGCACGCAGGCCGCGTTGAGCAGCGGGAATTTTTCCCGCGCCTCGGCCAGCACTTTTTCCCCCTCCCTGACGGCCAGGGGCTCATAGGCTTCGTATTCCAGCCGCAGCACATCGTGGCCTTCATTAACATTGCGAACCCAGCCTTCGAATCCCGCGTAGGCACCGGCCGCCGGATCTATAAGCTCCTCGCGAAGCTGCGCCACGTCGATGGGCGCTGTCACCATACGCATCATAATCAGCCTCCGGCCACGGGCGGAAACAGGAGCACTTTGTCGCCGTCGGACAGTTTGTCGTCCCAGCTCGACATTTCATCGTTGATCGCGACTTTGCAGTGCCCCAGCGGCTCTGAAGATCCATGCCGGTGCGCCAACGCGGCAAACAGTTCACCCGCCGTGTCTGCATGTGTGGTCAGCGACTCGTCGCTGATCCCGGCGTGTTCGCGAAAGGCGGCAAAGTAGTGGACGTGAAGGGTCTTTTCGTTACTGTTGCTCATGAAGCTATCCTTGCCCCGCTGCCCTCGAGATCCTCGGGGGTGTTTACGTTATCGAGCGCCGCGGGATGCGGCTGCTCCAGCAGCATCGCCTCGGCGAGAATCATCATTTTTCTCGGGCACTTAAGCCCGTCGGCCACGTGCTGCCGAAGCAGCGCCTCGGCGCTGCCGGCGAAGATGGCACACAAAGGCTCAGGCAGACCGTTGTGGCTGCTGGCGAAAGCCAGGAACGGCTGGTCCGGCTGTCGATTGTGGACAAGCTTCGCAATGGTCGCGTCATCGACATTCGGCAGATCGCAGGCCACGACCAGCCAGTCTGCGTCCGGGTACTCTTCCATCGCCGACAGCACGCCGGCAACCGGACCCATGTCCTCATAACGATCCACGATTTTCGGGAAGCGTTCCCGTTCATCGTCAGACTGATCCGAGCGGGCCGACACGAACACCCGGTCGAGATGGCGGTCGAGGAGCTCGACGGTGCGCGCAAGCTGCGTCTTGCCGTCTTTTTGCAGCAGCGCCTTGTCGCTGCCCATCCGTCGACTGCGGCCGCCGGCGAGCACCAGTCCCCAAAGCGGCCTCATGCCGCTCACGCCTCACCCGCCTTGCGGGAGAAATCGGATTTGCCGCCGCTCTTGGCCATCAGGCGAGTTTCCTTGATGCGGATGTCATGAGACAACGCCTTACACATGTCATACACGGTCAACGCGGCCACGCTGGCTGCCGTCATAGCCTCCATCTCGACACCCGTCTTGTGCGTGACCTTGCAGACGCTGTCGATGACCGCTCGGCCGAGGTCATCGACATCTATCGTGACTTTGCAACTGTCGAGACCCAGCGGATGACAGAACGGAATCAGCTCGTGAGTCCGCTTCGCAGCCATGACGCCGGCGATGATTGCGGTGGCGAATACCGGGCCTTTCTTGGTTTGTATATCGCCGTCAACCAGGCGCTCGCGTACGTCGTCGGGGAACTCAACGATGGACTGGGCATGCGCGCTGCGCGCACTTTCCGACTTGTGGCTGACGTCAACCATGGTCGGTCGATTCTGGCTGTCAACGTGGCTCAGATCGGACATCGCGCTAGCCCCCGACCCGGTACATTTCAACTTTTCGCATGACGTGTTCCCTGGTCTTCTGCGGCTGACGCAGTTCGCTGTAACGATCGCTGCGGCCCAGCCAAATCTTCGACAGCAACCGGGCAAGCTCTTCATCCGTCGCCCCGTCCCTGAGTGGATCCCGCAAACTCGTGCCCGTCGTCGCAAACAGGCAGGTGTACAGCACGCCCTCGGCGGACAGTCGCGCCCGGCTGCAGCCGCCGCAAAACGGCGCGCTGACGGAGGTTATGAAGCCGATCTCGCCGGCGCCATCTGAGTATTCGTAGCGACGGGCGACCTCACCGGGATAGGTCGGGTTCAAAGCGCGCACCGGCCAGCGGGCGTTGATCGAATCGAGCAGCTCGCGGGCACTTACCACCTGCTCACTCTGCCAGTTGTTGCGATTGCCCACGTCCATGTACTCAATGAGGCGGACAATATGCGGCGTGCCGCGGAAGTGTTCCAGGAGCTCCATGACCGTGTGGTCATTAACACCCTTCTGCACGACGGCGTTTATCTTGATGGGTGCAAGGCCGGCATCTTCGGCTGCGGCGATGCCGGCAAGCACGCGCTCGAGATTGCCGCGACCGCCGCTCATGCGCAGGAAAACGTCCGGATCGAGACTGTCGAGACTGATCGTTACCCGATCGAGGCCAGCCTTGGCGAGCCGTTCGGCGACCGGCTCAAGCAGCATCGCGTTGGTGGTCAGCGCTAGGTCTTCCACGCCCGGTATTTCAGACAGGCGGGCAACCAGTTCGGGGGCCTGCTTGTCGAGCAACGGTTCGCCACCGGTCAGGCGCAGCTTGGTCACCCCGAGGCTAACCGCGATGGTGGCCAGCCGCAGAATCTCGTCGTGGCTCAGACGCTCACGCCGCGAGAGGAATGCGTAGTCCTTGTGAAACTCCGCTTCCGGCATGCAATACGGGCAGCGAAAGTTGCACTGATCCAGGAGGGAGATGCGCAGGTCCCTCATCGGCCGCCCCAGGCGGTCGCGGGGATCTGACATCACGCCTGCTGCCGTATTGTTATCGCTGCTCGTCATCCGCGCATTTTGCACGAAACCATGCCTTCGCGGTACGGCTGGCGGGAGCCGATACCCTGGCCTGAAACGTTCGGCGAGATAAACGGGCAGCGGGCGCTTCCGACGGCCCGGCTTGTCTATTGTGCAGCGCAGCATAATTGGTATACTGCCGGCGGCAGCGAGAGGTATAACGCCCTGTCGCACCCCGTCCGTCCCGGAGCGACCTGTTGTAACGTCATAGAAGTCGCCAGCAGCGCTCCCCAACCAACAAGGTCCGCCATGCACGTCAGTCTCAGCGACGAAGAACGAGAGTTTCAACAGGAAGTGCGCCGCTTCTTTGCGGAGCAGTACCCCGACGACCTGCGCGCCAAGTCCAATGCCGGAATCCACTGGTCACGCGAGGACTACGTTCGCTGGCAGCGAATTCTTCATGAGCAGGGCTGGTCTGCCATCAACTGGCCGGTCGAGTTCGGCGGTACCGGCTGGACCCCGGTACAGCACTACGTCTATGCCAACGAGATGGCCGCCGCCAACGCGCCGGACATCGTCCCGTTCGGCGTCAAGATGGTGGGACCCATCATCTACACCTACGGCAGTGACGAGCAGAAGGCGCGTTTCCTGCCAGAGATACGGTCTTCCGAGGCCTGGTGGTGCCAGGGATATTCCGAGCCGGGCTCCGGCTCCGATCTCGCCTCCCTGAAGACGCGCGCGGACCTCGATGGCAACCACTACGTCGTCAACGGCACCAAGACCTGGACCACGCTCGGTCATTGGGCCAACTGGATCTTCTGTCTCGTACGCACGTCTTCAGACGTGGCGCGACGCCAGGAAGGCATCAGCTTTCTGCTGATCGATATGGAAACGCCCGGGGTGAGCGTGAAGCCGATTATCACCATCGAGGGAGACCACGAAGTCAACGAAGTGCACTTCGAGAACGTCCGCGTTCCCGTTGAAAATCTCGTGGGCGAGGTCGGCAAGGGCTGGACCTACGGCAAGGTCCTGCTTCAGCACGAGCGCACCAACATCGCCGGCGTCGCGCGGTCGAAGTACCGCATCAGCCGGCTCAAGGAACGCGCCCGCCAGAATCCGCACGGTGGTCGCCCGCTGATCGAAGATATTCACTTCAGCCGCAAGCTCGCCGAAGCCGAGATTGCCCTCAAGGCCCTCGAGTACACCGAGCTGCGCACCTTGGCGGCCGTCGCGATCGGCAACGCGCCTGGCCCCGAGTCGTCGATCCTCAAGATCCGCGGCACGGAGATGCAGCAGCGACTGGATGGGCTGTTCGTGGAGGCTGCCGGCTACTATGCCCTGCCCTACGTGCCCGTCCAGTACGACCTGGAGTTCCCGAGCGAAGACCGGGTGGGTGTCGGCAGCGATACGACCACGTCACTGCGATATTTCAACGGCCGCAAGACGTCGATCTATGGCGGCTCAAATGAAATTCAGAAAAACATCATTTCGAAACACGTACTCGGCCTTTAGGCCGGTCGGTTAAAGACAGGACAACCCGATGGACTTTTCCCTGACCGAAGAACAAACCATGCTGGCCGACAGCGTCGCGCGTTTCATCGAGAACGACTACGGTTTCGAGACGCGCATGAAGACGGCCGAGAGTGACGAGCCGTTCAACGCGGAACTGTGGCAGACGTTTGCCGAAATGGGCTGGACCGCCATGCTCTTTGACGAAGCAGACGGTGGCTTCGACGGCGGCCCCGTTGAGCTGATGATTCTCATGGAGCAGTTCGGTCGCGGCCTGGTCGTCGAACCCTTCCTTGCGAACGTCGTTCTCGCCGGCGGCGTCATCAAACGTGCCTCGCAGGGCGAGCAACGCGAGGCCTTGCTGTCGGGCATCATCGACGGCTCTCACCAGGCGGCACTGGCTTTCGCCGAGCCGCATGCACGTTTTGACATCAGCGATATTCAGAGCACCGCCGAGAAAACGGACGACGGTTTCCGGATCAGCGGCAAGAAGACCATGGTGCTGAACGCCGGCAGCGCGGACACCATTATCATTCCCGCCCGAACATCGGGTGAGGGCGGCGCCGGCATTACGCTGTTTGCGGTTCCATCAGGCAGCGACGGACTAAGAGTCCAGGCCTACAAAACGGTTGACGCCCAGGGTGCCGCCGAGCTCGAGCTCGACGGCGTGCTGGTGCCAGCATCTGCCGTCATCGGCAGCGTCGACGATGGCTTCGCGGCGCTCAAGGCGGCCGTCGACGACGCCACCCTGGCCGTGTGCGCAGAAGCGGTCGGCGTTATGCGTACCATGCATGACAAGACGGTCGAATACTCCAAGAACCGCGTTCAGTTCGGCGTTCCCATCGGCACCTTCCAGGCGCTGCAGCACCGGATGGTCGAGACCCTGATGCACTGCGAGGAGAGCCTGTCCCTGCTTTACTGGGCCGTTATGATGGTCGCTGACGACAAACCGGAGGCCGTTCGCGCCATCAGCAGCCTCAAGTATCAGGTCGGCACTGCCGGCCGCAAAGTCGCCCAGGAAGCCGTGCAACTCCACGGCGGCATGGGTGTGACCTGGGAGCTGGACGTTGCGCATTACTTCAAACGGCATACGGCCATCGAAACGCTGTTCGGCAACGCTGACCATCATCTCGACGCAGTGGCGGCCGAGGGTGCCCGCGCGGACTAAGCAGGACGCCCTGACCGTTTCCGAGCGCACCATCAATGAGTAGCCTGCTCGGCAGCCTGTTCATCGACAACCAGGAGCTGCTCTGGTTGACGACGCTGTGTGCCGACCTTGGCTTCACCGTTCTCCTGTATCGCCTGTTCGGCAAGGCCGGGCTCCAGGTGGCGATCGCGACGGCAATCCTGCTGGCAAATCTGCAGGGCCCGAAGCTCACGGTGATCTTTGGTTTCCAGACCAGCATGGGCGTCATCTTCTACTCGAGCATTTTCTTCGCGACGGACGTCCTGTCGGAGAACTACGGTCGCAAGGAAGCCGGCAAGGCGGTCATGATGGGCTTTATCGTCAGCGTGATCGTGCTGGTAATGCTGAGCCTCGGCCTGCTCTTTCAGCCCTCCGAACGCGTCGCCGGCGACTTCCCGCGTGAGGTTCACGAGGCCTTCGAGACCATTCTCAACTTCACGCCTCGCTTCGTCATCGGCTCACTGCTCGCTTACCTGATCAGTCAGTCGTTCGACGTCTGGATCTTCCACAAGATCAAGGCGAAGACGGGTGACGGCAAGCTCTGGCTCCGCAACAACCTGTCGACGATGTCGTCCCAGGTCGTCGATACCGTCCTTTACTCGCTGGTCGTCTGGTGGGGCACCGTCGATCTCAACACGGCACTGGCGCTGGGCGCGGTGAAGTACGCCTTCAAGCTGGCCATCGCCGTCATCGACACGGCGTTTATCTACTGGGCGAGAGCGACCTACCGCCGACATTTCAGCAACCAGCCCGAAACCGGCTGACGCCGGCCCCGGCAGGCGAATCGGGTATCATGGCCATCGCCCGCCGGACAGCGAACGGCGGCCTGTCGCGCTTAACGGGGGAACCGCGGTCATGGCTCCATCGGGTGTCATCAGCATTACGACCGACTTCGGCCACAGGGGGCCCTTCGTCGGGGTCATGAAGGGCGTCATCTATTCGCGGTTTCCCGCCGCATCGATCGTCGATCTGGGCCACGAGATTCCCGCCCACTGGCCGCCTGAAGCCGGCTTCTGGCTGAGCCGTTCCTACCGCTATTTCCCGCGGGGAAGCGTGCATCTCGCCATTGTCGACCCGGGTGTCGGCACCGAAAGGCACATCCTCGTCGCGTCGCACGACGACCATATCTTTATCGCGCCGGACAACGGTCTGCTCGACCCGATACTGGAAAGCGCGACGGCTGGCAGTGTCCGTCGCCTTGACGATGCCTGCCTGCAGGCGCTCGGCCTGTCGAAACCAAGCAACACGTTTCACGGACGGGACATCTTCGCCCCGGTCGCCGCAGAGATTGCGGCCGGTCGACTGGCCGTGACCCAGACCGGCGCCGCGGTTGAAGAATGGACGCCCGGCTGGATAGAACCGCCGGAATCCAGATCCGACGGCCGGATCTGTGGCGTGATCATTACTATCGATTCGTTCGGCAACCTGATCAGCAACATCGACGAGGCGCTGGTTGCCGGCATGAACCGGCCGGTTGCCACACTTGGCGGCAAAACCTTCGTCATGCGGGAGACTTACGGTCGCGCCAGTCCCGGTGACTACATGGCATTGATTAATTCGTTTGGGGTACTCGAGATCGCGCGCGCGGAACAAAGCGCGGCAGACGGCCTCGGTATTGGCCGAGGGGCACCGCTTGTGGTTGCTGATGGGGGTTGAGCTGCCCTAGCTCTGCTGATTCTGCAGCGCCTGCTTTTCCAGTTTCGCCCAGGAATCGCGCAGGGTAACGATGCGGTTGAATACCGGGCTCGCGCTGCTACTGTCGCTCGGGTCCTGCGCGAAATAACCGGTTCGTTCGAACTGCACTCGCTGGTCGGACGGAAGGTCCTTCAACGACGGCTCAAGCATCCCCGACACGACCTCCAGCGAGTCCGGATTGAGGCTCTCCATGACGTCCTCAGCCGCGCCCGGATTGGCGTCTTTGAACAAGCGATCATAGAGCCGGATTTCAGCCGGCACGGCGTGCGCAGCAGAGACCCAGTGAATCGTGCCCTTCACCTTGCGATCGGCATTTGCCGATCCACTGCGAGTTTCCGGATCGTAGCTGCAGCGCAGTTCAACGACGTTGCCATCAGCGTCTTTGATGACCTCGTCGCAGCGAATGATGTAGGCGTAGCGCAGCCGCACCTCGCCACCCGGTTTCAGGCGGAAGAACTTGCGAGGAGCCTCC
>CAZFVT010000015.1:0-8788 GCA_964522355.1 uncultured Woeseiaceae bacterium
ATCGCGGGGTGACCTATCTCTTCGGCCTCAAGTGGACACCGCTTTACCGGGTGATTTACGTCGGGGCGTTCTTTGCCGCCACGGTCGTCGACACGTCAATCATCTGGATGATTTCGATGGTTACGACGGCGATGATCACCCTGCCGAACCTGCTGGGTATTTTGCTTGTGCGCAAGGAGGTCCGGTATCTTGTTGATGATTTCTGGGCGCGGGCGCGCCGCTCGGAGTTCTAGACAACTGCCGCACGGCCGACAGGCAAGGGGGACACAGTGAAGAAGCTCGCAAACCTGCTGGTAGCTCTGATTGAGCTTGAGCATATCTATCTCCTTGATGGTCCGCGATGATGTTCCTGGACTTGAATATCTGCGGCGCAACCAGGGCCTGCTGCCGGACATCTGAGCGGCCTTCGGTTTGTCGTTGCCATGAGCTCAAGCGGGCTGAAGGACGGTATTGGGAATGAGCTCGCGCATCCTGGCTATGGCCAGTCTTGTCGGACTCATGGCCGGTTGTTCAGGCTCCAGCGGGCCGGACTTCCAACCCTCAGACTGGCCCGCCTATGGCGGCCACAATTCCGGTGATCGCTATTCTTCCCTTACCCAGATAACCCCCGGGAACGTCTCTCAGCTCGCTCCGGCGTGGCAGTTCGATATGGACGATCCGGGTTCGTCGCAGACCCAGCCGATTGTTATCGACGGGGTGGTCTACGCGATAACGCCGACGCTGGATGTCATTGCCCTCGATGGCGCAAGCGGCGAGCTGAAATGGTCGTTTGCAGGACTGCCGCCGGGCGACCCGAGCCGCAGCCCGTCGCGGGGACTCTCGTTTTGGCGCGACGGCGGAGAGCAAATTCTGTTTGCCGGCATCATCGACAAACTCTATGCCATCAATCCGCTGGACGGCGCACTCATACCCGGCTTCGCCGACGACGGCGTTTTGGACCTGCGCGCCGGTCTGCCCGGCGACGTAGAGCGGTTCTATGTTTCAGCGTCGTCACCAGGCATTGTTTACCGCGACAGGATCATCGTTGGATTCCGAACCGGCGAGACCCAGCCTGCTGCGCCGGGAGACATCCGCGCCTTTAACGTCCGAACCGGGAAACTCGAATGGTCGTTTCATACGATTCCGGATGCGGGTGAGTTCGGCGCGGATACCTGGCCTGAGGGCGCGCGCCTGGTACAGGGCGGCGCGAACAACTGGGCCGGCTTTGCTCTGGATGAAGAACGGGGCATCGTTTACGTGCCCACTGGCTCCGCCGCCCCGGACTTCGATGGCCGGGCAAGACCTGGTGATAATCTCTTCGCCAACTCACTGCTCGCGCTCGATGCGAATACCGGCGAGAGAATCTGGCATTTCCAACTGGTTCGCCACGACATCTGGGACCGGGATTTTCCGTCACCTCCGTCGCTGGTAACGGTTCAGCAGGCCGGTCGGGCGGTCGACGCTGTCGCGCAGACGACCAAGCAGGGCTATGTGTTTCTGTTCGATCGCGAGAGCGGCGAGTCGCTGTTCCCGATCGAGGAGGTCGCCGTTCCTCCAAGCGCTATTCCGGGGGAGAAGGCATCGCCCAGCCAGCCGTTACCCACTGCACCCGCGCCTTTCGCCCGCCAGGGGCTGACGGAGAATATGCTGACGACCCGGACGCCGGAGATGAACGCCTGGGCCAGGGAGCAGTTTAGCCATTTCGTGAGCGACGGGCCGTACAAGCCATTCAGCACCGAGCACGCGACCGTCGTGATGCCGGGCTTCGACGGCGGCGCCGAATGGGGTGGTTCCGCCATCGATCCTGAGCGCGGCATGCTTTACGTCAATAGCAACGATCTTGCCTGGACCGGCCGCCTGGTCGCGACCGAGGCGGGCGTCGCCACATTGGAATCCGTTTACCGCACGCAGTGCGCGGTTTGCCACGGCACAGACCTGCAGGGCGCACCGCCCGACTTCCCCGCGCTTACTGCATTGGCCGAGACGTCGACGCTCGCGGAGATTGCGGACACTATCCGCAATGGCAAGGGGCGCATGCCCGGCTTCCCGGCGTTGACCGTACAGGAGGTGGACGGACTTGCCGGATTCCTGCTCGACCCAGCCGATAGCACGCCGGATGCGGACGCGCGCGAGGCGGTATCAGCGTCTGCGGATGCTGGCGAGACGGTTTCCTACCAGCTTACGGGCTATAACCGTTTCTACGATCCCGAAGGTTATCCAGCCGTTGAACCTCCCTGGGGCACGCTGAATGCCATTGATCTCAACACCGGTGAATATGCCTGGCAGATTCCGCTGGGCGAGTACCCCGAGCTGGTTGAGCAGGGTCTGGACGACACGGGTACCGAAAACTATGGGGGCCCCGTTGTTACGGCAAGTGGGCTGCTGTTTATCGGTGCAACGCTTTACGACCAGAAACTCAGGGCCTTCGATGCTGCAACGGGTGAACTGCTGTGGGCGTACAAGATGCCTTACTCGGGTATGGCAACGCCTGCCGTTTATGCGGTCGATGGGCGCCAGTACCTTGTGATCGGTACCAGCAACTCGCGAAACCCGAAGGGCAAGCAGGGCAGCGCCTATATCGCCTTTGCGCTACCGGATTAGCCTGCGCGGCTGGTTTGGCGATTTTCCGTGGGACGGTCGTCGGCCGCCAGTGGCAACAATGGGGTTACGTAGGCAACAGCTACTTCACCATACAAGGTGTTTCGACCAACGCTCACCAGCTCGCAGTTCGCGGCACCGATCAATCAGGTCGCAGCCGGAAGGCCGCGTCAGTCCCACGGGTCGAGACCAAGGAGCTTGCGTCCCAGCGGATTGAGGGTCGCAACCTCGTGGTGCTTTCGCTCGAACTCGCGCGGGTCGCCCGGGAAGGCGATGCCGATCGGGTGAGTCTGTTCCGCCCAGGTCTTGATCCGGGCCCGCCGCAGCGCTTCATTGGCGAAATCGGCTGGAAACATGGAGATGTACTGCGCCATACGTACCTGGTCTCGCGAACGATTGGGTCGTACGCCGTGGGCCAGCAAGCTGTTCCAGATCAGAAAGTCCCCAGCGTCTAACTCGATGTTCTCAACGGCATGGCCGTTTACGTCCGGCAGGAACGGGTCCGTACCGGCGGGCTGTTTCTCCCACCAGGTTTCGATATCCCGAAAGAGACCCGGTACACACTGGAATCCGCCGATTTCGCCACCCTGTTTCTTCAGCGAAAGTATGCCCTGGACCGAGATCGGTAGCGGCCGCTGGGAGACGTCAACATCGATATGAATAAAGCCTCCGTCCTCTCCAGCGTCGCGCGGAGCTTTGCTGGGTGGATTCAGGTTGGCACGGTCGATGGCGACCCAGAGATCCTCACGGTCCCAGATGTCGACGAACGCGTCGTATATCGGCGGATGTTGTCGAGTATCCCACAGGCTCTGGTGGTTATAGACTTCGACCATACCGGTGTTGTTGAGCTCCGCCATCTGGTTCTTGCGCAGGTCCGGCTTGTACCAGGTATCCGGATCAGCCGGATCCATTTCCTGGAAGTGCCAAAGCATGTCGATGACCGCATCGCACATCGGTTGCGGAACGATATCGCGAAGCACGACAAATCCACGGTTGGTCCAGCTCTCCCAGTCGGACTCGGTCAGTACGCGAAGCGGCCGCGTTTTCTTGATGTCTTTAAGCTGGACGGCGTCACCCCGGACGCCGGGATGGTCACGCGTATATCGGCTCACATTGCGCCCCCCGCTTGAGTCTCTGGTCCATTCGTTCCCGGGACCTCGATCATGCAATGTTGCCATTCAGGATCAGCAACCACCAGCGAACGGCGTGAGACTGACAACCGGTAGCAGCAAGGACTCAAAACGCCGTATGGCGATTGCGGGGTGACCTGTCTATTCGGTCTCAAGTGGACGCCGCTCTATCGGGTGGTCTAAGTCGGGCATTCTTCGCCACTACGCTTGTCGATACGTCAATCATCCGGATGATTTCGATGGTCACGACGGCGATGATTATCCTGCTGCACCTGCTCGGTATTTTGCCTGTGCGCAAGGAGGTCCGGTATCTTGTTGATGATTTCTGGTCTTGGGCGCGCCGGTCGGAGTTCAAGGCCGACGGCACGCGGTCTACACAGCTAGGGGGAACACTATGAAGAAGCTCGCAAGCCTGCTGGTTACTCTGGTTGCGCTCGAGCATATCTATATTCTCGTTCTCGAGATGTTTCTCTGGACCAAACCGCCGGGCCTGAGGGCTTTCGGATTGACCCCTGAGTTCGCACAGGAAACGGCGGTGCTCGCCGCAAACCAGGGGCTATACAACGGTTTTCTCGCGGCCGGGCTAATCTGGGGGCTCATGCTCAAGGACGAGGGCTTTAGCGTCCGTGTGTTCTTCCTGGCATGTGTCATCGTCGCCGGTATCTTTGGTGGCATAACCGCGAAGCCATCAATACTCTTCGTCCAGGCGGCACCCGCGGCAATCGCGCTCGTCGTGACGCTGCTCGCCAGGCGTTCGGCGAAGGCGCCGGTAGCTTCATGACGTCGGGCTATGCAGACGCGAAGCTGGCGCGCGAATCTACGAGGCGTTACGCAATGCGGCTAACGTCAGCAGGGGGAGAAGCAAAACTGTGAACATCAAGGTCACCGTACTGGGTGGCGGATCCTGGGGGACGACTGTCGCTGCCCTCGTCGCGAGAAACGCCGAAACGACAATCTGGGCGCGGAGTCCGGACACGGTTGATGAAATCAATCGTACACACACGAACGAAAAATACCTGCCGGGAGCGCAGCTACCGGAGAGTCTCGCTGCAGAGGCCGATCTCTCCGCCGCGGTCGCCAGTGCCGACGTCATTATCATGGGCATCCCGTCGCAGAACTTCCGAAGGGTGCTGAACGACATCAAGCCCCACATTCGCGCCTGGGTCCCTGTTGTCAGCCTTACGAAGGGACTTGAGCTGGAAACCCGCAAGCGGATGAGCGAGGTCATCGCCGAGGAGCTGCCGGGGCATCCTATCGGTGTCCTCACGGGCCCGAATCTCGCTCGTGAAATCATGGCCGGGCAGGCGGCCGCGAGCGTTATCGCGATGGAAGACCCGGTCGTCGTGAAAGAGCTGCAGAAGCTGTTTTTCAGCGGCCTGTTCCGCGTCTATACCAACCACGATCTCATCGGCTGCGAGCTCGGTGGCGTGCTGAAGAACATCATCGCAATCGCGGCCGGCATGGGCGATGGGCTTGGCGCCGGCGACAACACTCGGTCTGCGGTCATTACCCGCGGTCTCGCCGAGATCACCCGTCTCGGCGTCGCCCTGGGCGGCGAGCAACAGACCTTCGCGGGTCTCGCCGGTATGGGCGACCTCGTCGCGACCTGCACCAGCCCGCAAAGCCGCAACCGCACCGTTGGCTACGAGCTGGGGCAGGGTCGTTCCATGGAAGAGATCACCAACGACATGTTCATGGTCGCCGAGGGCGTCAAGAGCGCGCCAGCGGTTATTGAACTGGCACGGAGTTGTGGTGTTTCAACGCCCATTGCCGATGAGGTTTACGGCGTTGTGACCGGCGAGATTCCGGCGGCGAGGGCATTCCGCGGCTTGTTGAAGATGACGCCGCAGGCGGAGTCCGAGCCCGGTTAATCGGCCGCAAGACGGATCGCGGAAATCCGGGACGACGACGTCAGATATCCACGGTCTGACCCAGCTTGGCGATGGATGCCGGCGCGTTCAGGGTTGATTGCAGCTTGGCAACCAGCGCACTTTGCGCATGGGGCTCGCCGTGAACCAGGTAAACGGGCGGTCTGTCAGCAAACGTTGCGTACCAGTCAACGAGGTCTGATTGATCGGCGTGCGCCGAGAGCCCGCCGATGGTATGAACCTGGGCGCGTACCGGGTAGGTATTGCCCCAGAGTCGTATCGTCTCGGCCCCGTCGACAATCCGCCGTCCGAGAGTCCCGTGTGCTTGGTAGCCCACAATCACCAGGTGGCACTCGGGCCGTCCGATGTTGTGCTTGAGATGGTGGTGAATTCGGCCCCCGCTGCACATACCGCTGCCGGCGATGATGATGGCACCCGAACGAACCTGGTTAAGCGTCATCGATTCCTCTGAGGTTCGGGTCGTACGGAAGTTCGGCAGGATGACCCTGCCGGTATCCGCAGCAAACAGCCTCGCACCGTAGAGGTGCCGGTAATCGAAGTAAGCTTCGGTCGCATTGATGCCCATCGGGCTGTCGAGAACGATGATCCAGTCGTCCAGGTTCCAGCGATCGTAGTACTCTGCCATCAGGTACAGCAGGTCCTGGGTTCGGCCCACCGTGAACGCGGGGATCAGTACATTGCCGCTTGCGGCTCGGGCGGCGTCGAAAACGCCGGTGAGTTCGTCGATCGTCTCCTCAAATGGCCGGTGCAGCCGATCGCCGTAGGTACTCTCCATCAAAACCGCGTCCGCTGATGCGAAGGTCTCGGGCGGGTCCATGACCGGCGCATCGCGATAGCCAAGATCGCCGCTGAATACCAGTCTGCGTGGCTCACCCGACGATTGATGCGTGAGCTCGACGATGGCGGAGCCGAGAATATGCCCCGCATCCCGGTAGCGGAGGGTTAGCCCCGGCACGATTTCCGTCGGCTCGTCGTAGGCGATCCTGTGAAACTGAGCGAGGCTCTCTTCGGCGTCCTGGCGAGTGTAGAGCGGCAGGATAGTGGGATCGGACAATCGCTTCCGATGGTTGTTCTCCCAGTCCGCCTGCTTTTTGTTCAGATACCCAGAGTCAGGCAGCATGATGCGACACAGCGCCTCGGTGGCGCGCTGCGCGTAGATGGGGCCGCGATAGCCACGCTTGACGAGCAGGGGAACGCGGCCGGAGTGGTCGATGTGCGCATGACTGAGGACCACCGCGTCGATGTCCTCGACCGGCACCGGGAATGGCGCGCGGTTCTTCTCTTCGGCCTGGGCACTACCCTGGACCAGGCCACATTCCAACAGCACTACGTCATCGTCTGAGCGGACGACGTGCAGCGAACCGGTTACCTGCTCAGCCGCACCCTGAAATTCGAGCTGAAACATGATGCTTGTGCCTCACGCCATATCCACACCAATTTAGCCAATCGGCGTCAAAGCCTCTCAATAAGTAATAGTACGAGTTGCTCTATTTTGTAGGCCGAATAGGCTAGGTGTTGGCAAAAGCTCGACGCTGAAGGGGAGGACGATGAACATAGAGTCCGCTCGTTACTGTTTCGTGGTCGCTGATGAGGCGAAGGCCATCATCTATTGCTCTGAGACCCGCCGCGGCCCGCTTCGGGAGCTTTGCGCCATGACCAACAATGCAGGACGCATGAAGACCGGGCAGATGATCAGCGACAGAGGAGGGCGCGCCTTCGACAGCCACGGAGACGGGCGGCACACGATGCTGAATGAGAAGGCGGATCCCAAGCGACACGCTTCAGCCGGCTTCGCCAAAGACGTTGTGCATCGGCTCTCGACCGAGAAAAACCGGGGAGCCTGTCGTGAGTTCGCCCTGATTGCCGCGCCGCGTTTTCTGGGTTTGTTGAGGGACGAGCTTGAATCGTCCTCGGTCGGCCAGCCGTTCCTTACGTTCAACAAGGACCTTGTGAACAAACCTGCCGCGGAGATCAGGGAGCTCATCACGCAGAGTTTGTGACGGCAGACTAGCCCGTCACTGATGCATCCGAGAAGCCGATGCCTTGAGTTCATGTTCCAATGATCGTGAGTCTACGACCGGTTGGAAGAGTCGAGCCGCTTTTCTTTTGCCTATGTTCGGTGTAAATCTTGTTCTGCGCCTGGATGCTTCTGAACAGAAAAGACCGGGCAAACTCGCGGAATCACCAACGAGGTAAACAGCTTATGAACGCCGTTCACCCAACTTGATTCATGCTGTTGGCAGCTGCGCTGATCCTGTCAGGCTGCGCCACCTCCGAAAGCGACGAATACATCGTCAGCGATCTCGCGCCGGAAGAGGAGGTCATCTGTAAACGCCAGAGGCCCGTAGGGTCCCATATCCCGGTAAGAGTGTGCCGCACGCGGGCGCAGATTGAGGCAGACAAGGAAGCGGCCATGCGGGAGGTGGGTCCCTTGCGCACGATAGGCGGCGACGAAACCGGCGGACGACCGCGAAACTAGCCGATAGCCATCAGCTCTGGTAAAACGCACTCCGTGCCCGACATCGGGGCCAGTCGAATCGCTGTTTGCCTCGGAGGCAGACGCGGTTTGGCTCTCTCTTCGTTCTAACTCCACAAAACCCAGTCGAATACCCAAGGATGTATCGATGAAGCTCAGCCTTGTTCTCACCCTGTTCCTGCTCGTTGCTGCTAACGCCCAGGCGGCCGAAGTCCGCTTGAAAGACGGCAGCATTATCGTCGGGACGATTCTCTCCCTGGTTGATGGGGACGACCTCGTCGTCGATACGGAGTACATGGATGCAGTCACCATCGAATGGGGCGCAATCGCCAGCATTGAGGGCACTCAGGTAGTTGATGTCGAGCTGTTTGACGGTACACGCATGCTCGGTACCGTCACTTTCGGCGACTATGGGGTGAACATCGTGGGCGAAGACACGATGGACGTCCAACCGGCCGAGGTATTCTCAATTTCAGAGGTCAACGAAACCTTCTGGGAGGCTATTGACGCCTACACCGACCTGGGCATGAACATCGTTCGCGGCAACAACCAGGTCACGCAGATCAGCTTCGGCGGCGGTTTGGCCTACGACGCGCCAAACTACGAGCTGGGTCTCGACATCACGTCCATCACGAACGAGCAGACCAACGCCGAGGACACCCGGCGCGACACCCTGAGCGCCAGCTACCTGCACAAGTTCAGCAATCGCTGGCAGA
>CAZFVT010000015.1:8798-19325 GCA_964522355.1 uncultured Woeseiaceae bacterium
CTGGCGTCGTATTCATTTGAATCGGATGAACAGCAGAACCTGGATGGCCGTTCGCTATTGAGCCTTGCGGGTGGTCGCCAGCTCACAAACAGCCGGCGCCAGCGTTTCAGCATTGCTGCCGGGGCCGCATTGAACTCGGAAAGATTTGCCGGCCTTGACCGCGAAGAGTCCGTGGAGGGCCTTATTAACGCGACCTATCGCCTGCGCTCGAGAGTGGATCTGGACGTCAGCTATACCTACCTGCCGAACCTCGAGCAAAGCGGACGTTACCGTACCCAATTTGACGCAACCCTGTCGCTGGACCTGATTGCGGATTTCGACTTCAAAGTGATTGCCTATGATCGATTCGACAGCCAGCCACCGGCCGGCAACGACAACAACGACACGGGTGTCACGCTTGCGTTGAGCTGGGATCTCTAATGGCGTAAGAGCCTTACGACAGCTATGCCGAGTGTGCGCCCACCGTTGGATTGATCTCAATCTCGGCGATGCGGGCATGGGCCGGGGCGTTAACCGCGTACAAGAAGGCATCCGCAATATCATCGGGGCGAAGCGCCTGGGGCTGCGGGCTGTCGAAAAACGCCGTCTCGACCATCCCCGGATCAATGCTGGTAACGCGCACGCCGTGCTCGATCAGTTCGTTCGAGAGATTCTTGGCATAGCCCCGGATAAACCACTTCGTGGCGCTGTAGACGGAGCCGGCGAGGGCAACGTGACCCGCCTGCGACCCGGTCAGAATGAGCTGGCCACGGCTTTTCCTGAGGTACGGGATGGCGAACTTGCAGGTCACCGTTACAGCGAAATTGTTGACCATGATCATCTCGCGAAAGTTATCAATAATGCCGTTCTCGGTGCAGACGGCTGCCGCACCCAGCCCGGCATTGGCAAAGACGACATCGAGCGTGCCGAACGCCTTTATCGCAGTGTCGAACATTGCCTGCTGAGCATCGACATCAGTGACGTCGCACTCAATGGCAATGGCATTTTCGGCACCGAGTTCGTCGATCAGCGCCGAAAGCCTGTCTCCGCGCCTCGCCGCCAGCGCAACACGGTGACCGTCGGCGACCGCACGTTTGGCACAGGTGGCACCGATGCCGGAGGAGCCGCCGGTTATCAGGATGTTCTTGGCCAAAGTAGTTTCTCCTGGTGTTGTTAGAACGTCAGATTCTTCTGTAAGAGCTCTATGTCAGTGCCTTCGTGGTCGGCAGAAATGGTCTCTGAATTGTCGCCTCGGGCCTGTTTCGAGCACCAATCCGCCTAAACGGTGCTTCACATGTCCTGCCGAATCACCTCGTCAACGCCAATGAACCTTGCGAGGCGATCCAGCTCAGCCTCGAGTCGGGCGTGACGATTGGCTCCCCATTTCGCTTTTTGCTCAGGCCATAGCCTCGAGACCGTCAGGCGACCCGCTTTACGGTCCGCTTTTGCCTCCAGCCGGCCGACGAATCGATCCCCCTCCAGCAACGGAAAGACATAGTAGCCCCAAACGCGTTTCTCTCGAGGCACAAACATCTCGACGCGGTAGTCGAAGCCGAACAAACGCTTGAGACGCACGCGATCCCTTGTGAGTGGATCAAACGGATTGATGACGCGAATACGACGGGATAACGAGGGGAGGGACTCTAATCGCGCGTCGATATCGGCCGGCGCATACCCCTCCGTCCGGTTACCTTCGGCATCTTCGACAGATACGGCGACCAGGCGGCTCTCGTTCTGCTTTAGCCATCGCTTCACCTCGGTGCTGTCGACGGCGTCCCAGAATCTCTGGATTTCGCCAGGGGATCCGAAGCCCAGTCTTTCTACGGCTGCCTGGCAAAGCCAGTCGATCTGATCTTCGTCCGACAGCTGTGTCTCTCGAACTGATTCCGGGATAACCCGCTCAGTGAGATCGTAGAACTTTCTGAAGTTGCTGCGATGAGCAGTGGTCAGCTCTCCCGCGTACCACATGTAATCGAGTAGCTGCTTGTGCGGCGCCAGTCCCCACGTCTTCTTGTCGGCTTGGCCTTTCGTGCCAAACGCTGTGGCATCCAGCGGCCCTTCGTTGGATATTCGCTCGCGCATCGCCTCCCGAGTCTTCCTGCCGTCCAGGCTCTTGTGCCAGCCCATCTTTCGGACTTTGCGCTCCAGCCGATCGAACTGGCGCTGCCACATCGGGAAGAACTCCATCGGAAGAACGGAGGCATCGTGGGTGAAGTGCTCAAATCCGAGGCGATCTGCTGCAAGGAACGCTTCAAGATGCCGTTCCCGGTAGTTTTGATTCCGACTCCACAGGATATGATCATGGGCACGTGCGACGACACGAATGGTGTCCAGCTGGACGAAGCCCAGCTTCTGAATGATCGACTGGATGTCCAAAGGCCCGGTCGGCGGAGCCGACAGGCCGGTTGACTGCAGTAGCAGCCGTCGAGCGCTGCGGTTGTCGATCTTCAGCCTGTGCACGTGAGTCGATTCGATCTGCCGGACTAGCGATATGCGCGACGTGACGACTGGCGCCGAATTGAATTTGGCTCGACCACTTCAATTGCAACAAAGCGTACCTCGATCCCGGTTGGTTCAGGCATGGACCGCGACTCGTTTTGAAGTGATCAAGCTGTTAATGGATGGCAATTCTCCGGATTCTTCAAGATGCGAGAGATTCTCCTGCTGGTCGTGAAGCTCGGCCCGAATCTCTGCATTCAATGCCTGGAACTCAGCACGGCCCGCCAGGGAGGCAGAAGCCATACGCGCACGGGTGAGGTCCCTGCATCCACCCTGGTTGCGCCACTCCTGCAGTGCGTGGAGCGCATTATCTTCGTTTCCCATCGACATGTAGAGCCAGGCATCCATCAGATCAATTCCGCGACAGCGAAAACGGCGTTTCTTCGGCAGGAGCTGAAGCACTTTGTCGGTGATCCCCTCTGCCTTACCGTCTTCGCCGCACGTCCACAGAACGGTGGCATAGGCAAGGGCGAAGCGGAAAAGGCTGTTATCGCTGTCCAGGTTAGTCGTGGAGAGCGTCAGTTCCGGATAAAGCGTCTCAAAAAACCTTACTGCGAGGTCCGGGTGCGAATAACGAACGTCAAAGCCGTCGAAGCAAAGGAAGTCGTGCCATCGCTCGATGGGTACGCGCCCCTGGATGATTGACTCCAGGAAACGGCGTTCGCCGGCATCATCACCTCGCATTCTGAGTAGCCTGAGGCGGACGAGCCAGTAGAAGGCCGTATCGGGGGCGATTGACAGGTACCACTCAAAAACCTGTTCCGCTTTGTCTGGCATGCCAAGTTCGTCATAGGCCGACCCCAGGAAATAGGTCGTCCAGGGAATGCTCGGGTCCAGGCTAAACGCACGCTGAAAAGCAAGGATGGCCTGGTCATGTCGATAGAGCTTCCAGGAATTTAGTTGACCAAGCATCTGGTGAGTTGGGATAGCCGTAGGCGCTCCCTCAATGGCCGAAGTAAGCGCCAATTCGGCTTCATCGAATCGTTCAAGGTCCATGAGCGTCTGGCCAAGAAGGGCCAGCGTGTGGTGATTCTGCGGATCCAGCAATCGGGCCCGGTTGAGGTAGGTGAGGGCAGATTGCGGCTGCTCACAATCCCAGCTCTTGAAGTAACCGAACATCCGAAGCGCCGAGGTGTTATCGGGATTGAGGGCCAGTGACCGTTCGTAGGCAGCCTCGGCTGCCGGAAAGTTGCCTCGATGGCGTTCGAGGAATCCCAATGCCTCGTGCGCCTCACTTAAGCCCGGTTTCAGCGTGAGCGCCCGCTCGATGACGGGTGCCGCCAGGGTGTTCTGAGCATCAACGTTGTGTCCGCCAAAGTGCACCTTTTCCAGCAGGGCCATCGCAAGTTGCGCATGGGCCTCGGCAAACAGTGGATCAAGCTCAATCGCGCGTTTGAAATGCCCTATGGCGGAAGTGAAGCCGGCGCTCGTCGACAGGCCGTAATCCAGGCGTCCGCGAAAATAGGCCTCGAGTGCCTCAATGATCTGGGTTGGCGCCTCGGCCAGGTTACGCTGATCAGGCGGAGATAGCGCCGCCTGAAGATTTGCAACAATCTTGCGTGCAATATCGCCTTGAATAGCGAATACCTGCTCGGCGCTGAGGACTTCAGTGTAGGTGTCGCCCCAGATCTGTTCATCTTGCCTGGCATTGATCAGCTGGACGTTGACCCGCACCTGATTACCGATACGAAGAACGCCGCCCTCGATAATGTGCGTAGCATTCAGAGCCTTGCCGATTGCCCGCGTCGCCTGGTTGCCGTCTCGATAGGCCATGACCGATGTTCGGGAAATCGTTGCCACCTCCCTGATTCGGGACAGGTGGGTGATAAGTTCGTCATGGAAGCCGTCGGTGAAGAAGGTGTCGCTGCCTTCATTGCTGTGGTTAACGAACGGGAGAACGGCGAGCGTCGGCCTCTCGTGGCTGGCTACCGGAGCAGACTGACTGGCGTTCAGGCCGTTTGCTTTATCACCCTCGGCGTCGTTAGGGTTCGCCGTTGACGAACGTTCGATAACCTCGCCAACGAACTGGTAACCGCGACCGCGCACCGTCCGGATGTACTTCTGCTGGGCGCCGTCATCTCCAAGTACGGCACGTGCGTGTTTGATCTCGTTGCTAAGCGCAGCGTCGGCAATTAGCCGGCCGCGCCAGATCTCGTCGAGCAGTTCGTCGCGCGATACCAGGCGATCGCGATTGCGAATGAGGAACACCAGCAAGTCGAAGACCTTCGGCGTGACGGAAAGCGTCTGCCCGTGCTTCGTTATTGCGTAGCTGTCGGTATCCAGATTCACGCCGGAACACTGGAAAATCATGGTTCGAGAGTCCCGCTAGGTTTTGGATTATGGTGTCACAGAAATCCGCCTGAAAATAGACAACTCATAGACTCCTCATAGGCTTGACGACCGTGCCATTGCTACATTCCATTTCAATATGAAATTAGCGAGTTGCCGGTGCGTGGGCCAGTGAAACTGGCGTTTCAGCGTCGCCCGGCAGGTCGAAACTCGAGGTGAGATAGCAATGATCAAGAATGCTCTGATCGTACTAATGGCAATTTTTCTAATTGGAGGTTGCGCGTCGACACCCGAACCCGAGGGACCGCCGCCAATCGATTTCGGCGACTACACGTCGGAAACCCTGACGACCAGCGCCTGGATTGCGCTCAGCGCCGGGCACTATGATCAGGCTATCACCTATGCGGACATGTGCGTCGAACTCTACGAGGAAGAGGCCCATCGCATGCAGGGTTCGATGGACGCCCTCGCGGATTCGGAAGATGTCTTTGACTACTGGGCGCTGAACGACGTTGGCACCAGCTACTTCATAAAGGGTGAAGCGCTCGCCAAGCTTGGCAGGAAGCAGGAGGCTATTGCCGCTTATACCGTGGTGCGCGATGAGCTTTTTTATGCCCAGACCTGGGATCCAAAAGGTTGGTTCTGGCGGCCTTCAACGGCGTCTTACCCTAAAATACAGATGCTTAGCGGTGATTTCTAAGAATGTTTCGAATTTATCGACCAATCTGCAATATCGTCGCGGTCATGGTGGCCTTCGTGCCATTGATTGATGCCGATCAGGCCGAAGCGGATTCGCCCGAAGGTTCGGAGGTACGCGTCGTCAAACAGCCAGACGGCGCTTACGCCCTGACGCGAAACGGCGAGCTCTACGAGGTGAAGGGCGCGGGCTACGGTGTTGCCGAGTCCTCGACGCATGATGCACTGGCACTTCTTGCCGAGTCCGGCGGCAACTCGATCCGCACCTGGGGTGTTGACCAGCTTGAGGAGCGTATAGACGGCCAGCCTTTGCTTGACCGGGCTCACGCGCTGGGCATTTCCGTCTCCGTCGGATTCTGGGTGCAGCATGCCCGGCACGGATTCGATTACGGGGACGAGGCCAGCCTTGAACAGCAGCGTGAGAAGCTGCGTGCCGCCGTGCTCAAGTACAAGGACCACCCGGCTTTGCTGACCTGGGGCTTGGGCAACGAGATGGAGAAGGACTTTCGGGCCGAGGCGAGCGAAGAGACGGACGTTCGTATTTGGAAGGAGCTGAACCATCTCGCTGGGATCATCAAGGCGCTGGATCCGAATCATCCGGTCATGACGGTGATCGATGGCGCGCCACCCTCGAAGATCGAGGCGATTTATGAGCATTATCCGAACCTCGACATCCTTGGCATCAACTCCTACGCCGGGGCGATAAGCGCGGGAGAGCGGCTGCTGGACGCGGGCTGGAGCGGGCCCTACATGCTGACCGAGTACGGCGTCAGCGGTACCTGGGAAGTTCCCCTGACCGCCTGGGGCGCGCCGATTGAGCCAGACCCCAGCACCAAGGCGGGAGAGTCCTACACGTCTTACACGATCGATCGGGACAACAACCCGGGCCGCAATCTGGGTTCGTACGTATTTCTCTGGGGGAGCAAGCAAGAAGCGACCTTCTCCTGGTTCGGCATGCTCCTGCCGACGGGCGAAAAGCTGCCGCGGGTCGACGCTATGGCCTATGCCTGGACCGGGTCCTGGCCGGAGAACCGAGCACCCAAGCTCCTGTCGATGGAGTCGCCGGTTGCCTTTCAGCAGGTTGAAGGCGGAGTTCGCAGTCACGCGGTCGTGGAGATTCTGGACCGTGAGGGTGACGCGCTTCGCTATGCCTGGGAGGTTCGCGCTGAAAGCTCGGATCGCAAAGTCGGTGGCGATGCGGAGGCGGTCCCGCCGTCATATCCTGAAGCGATTCGTAAGGGACAAGGCGGTGCACGTATTGAGTTCAGGACGCCACGTGAGCCCGGCGGTTATCGACTGTTCGTCACTGCCTTTGACGACAAGGGCGGAGCCGTTGTCCACAATCTGCCGTTCTTCGTGAGAGATCCTGCAAACGCCGATTGAGGCGAAACGGTCGCGTCCTAGGACGTCCAGGCAACTAATTCTCGAATCGCAGCAGGTACTCCTGCATGCCATTGCTCAGCAGGCGCGCGCGATCGATGATGAAACTACCCGTGTTGTCCGCCAGCGCTTCAGAGGTAAAGCGCGGTGAATCAATCACCCCGTCGTCCCCGTTCCGATCCATAAGGTCGCCATCGGCGGTAGGCATGAAGTGGGCAGGGTGCTCGGCCATATGCCGCTCGGAGTACGCAATGAGCGCATGGGCCAGGGCGCCGGGCTTGCTGCGCTGGCCGACCGCTCTCATCAATGCGGACAGTGCCGGGAGCGACAGGTAATTCGGGATGTCCCAGCAAAAAACGAGGTCAAACCCGTCCGTCGAGTCGCGGTTTGGCAGAAGGCTTTGGCAAACACGCTCCAGTTCTTTGCCGGGCTTCGCAGCATTCAGGCGCTCAACGCCACCGAAGTGCACCAGGTCGACGATCTCGACCCTGGTACGTGAACGGCCCAGCATCGACAGCATAGCCGTCGACGCTGCGCCGAGATCCAGAACGACCTGTCGCTTGTTCGCGTTCATCGCGTTGACGAGCGACTTGAACAGCGGCGCGCGAACTGTCGGGGACGACGCCGATGGTACGTCGGCGTCGCGCAGTGGATTTAGCATGCCGGTCAGGCGGACTTGGCCTGCGATTCCGCGGCCGGGCTGATTTCTTTCGCCGCTTCAGTCTTGACGACCTTGCTGCCGGTGGTTTTTGCCGCCACTGGTTTCTTGTCACGCTTGCTCTCAGCCGTGCCCAACGCTTCTTCGACGACGGCCTTGTCCATTTCGATGGAGCCTTTGAAGTGGGCGCCTTCGACAATGCTCACCCTGGGCGCGATGATGTTGCCCTGTACACGCGCATTCTCGTGGATGCTGACGCACTCGGTGGCGTGGAGGTCCCCCTTGGTCTCGCCATCGACAGCGATCGATTTTGCATAAACGCCGGCCTTAACTTTGCCGCCGTCGCCGATCGTCAGGGCGCTGCCATCCAATCGAACCGTCCCGCTGACGTCACCTTCGATTCGCAGGTCTTCGTTGCCACGAAGATCACCGTTAATCTGAATGGGGCGGCCGATGACGGCAACCTGGCTGCCGCGGCTGCTGCTCATTGATCTGGGTGCGTCTCCGGCAGCGCCAGTTTGCGCGTGATTGGGTTCCGCCGTGTTGTTGTAATCTTCGCTCTTGTTGCTTCGCTCGAACATGTTCCTCTCCAACATACTCTTGAATGATCAGCATAGTCATGTCCCGATAGGGCAAACAAGTGTCTCCAGATTGCGACGGGATTGTATTTCGACGACTTATGCGGTAGCCGGATTCAAGGCTTAACGATGCCGAGGCCTGGCCGTAGCCCGCGCAGATTCATGACGGTCGATGGACGATTATTCGCGCAACAATCGCGTATCGTCTCGGTGTAGTCATGCTGAGTGTGCGCAATACTCATATCCGGTTCCATCGACGGCTTACCGGTGTATGGGACAGCGTAATGATCCCTTTGCTTGCTCGACCAGTCTGGCCAAAACGCGAGTACACTGTCGCGTGGATACTGGACCGACAGCGAACACAATGCCGACGATCCTGAAGATCAATTACTACGTATAGCGACCAAACGGCGGAGGAGTTGGATTTGTACAAGAGCGATCGGAAGACAATCGAGCAACGCGTTGCGCAGAGTCCCAACCCGAGTAGTGTTTTTATGGGGCTCTTGCTGACTTCTCTGCTATCCGCCTGCGGTTCAGAGCCACCGGCTGAGCCTGAGCCTCAAGTCGACTCGTTCATGGTGTCCCGCAGCGACTATGCCGACCGGCTCGAAGGCTTCTGGCTCGGACAAAGTATCGCGAACTGGACTGGGATCATCACGGAGCTGGACAAGATCGGTGGTGACGGTCCGGAAGGGGAGTTCTACACCCGCGAGGACTGGGGCGGGCCGGACCAGCCGAACATCTATGTGACCGGTACGATCGCACCGTCGACCACTATCGACTGGGTATTCGAAGACGAGGACAGCGTGTGGGGTGCCGATGACGATACCGACATCGAGTATATCTACCAGTACCTCATGCTTACTCATGAGACCAGTTTCCTGACCGGTGAGCAGATTCGTGACGGCTGGCTTGCGCACATCTATTCAGACGACGAAACGCCTTTTCGAAACACACTGGGCGAACCGGAGAACTACCTGTGGGTATCAAACCAGACCGCGTTCGACCTTATGCAGGAAGGTGTTGTGCCTCCGGCCACGGGCGACCCGGACGTCAATCCGTACGTCGAAATGATCGACGCGCAGCTGACCACCGAAATTTTCGGCATTTACGCGCCCGGCAGGCCCGACGTCGCGCTTCGTCTGGCCGATCTGCCGATCCGCACAACGGCGCGAGGAGAGGCGGCGCTCGCAGCCGAGTTCTACGTGGTCATGCACGCGCTTGCGGCGGTTGCCGACACGGACCTGCCAATGCAGGAACGCGTCGAGGACCTCGCGGCCCAGGCCCGCGCCCGACTTCCCGAGGATTCCTACACCGCACGAATGTACGACTTCGTTAAGAGCCGATACGAGGCGGGAGTGCCATGGGAACAGGCGCGGGATGACGTGTATCAGCGCTACCAGGTCGAGCAGCAGGACGGCTACGACATACCAACCCGACATCCGGAGTGCTACGGCTGCTTCGCCGCCGGCATCAACTTTGCAGCCAGCATGGTAAGTCTCTTTTACGGAGAGGGTGACTACGAGGAAACGGTGAAGATTGCCGTTCTCGCTGGTTGGGATTCAGACAACCCGGCCGCCACCTGGGGCGGCCTGCTGGGCTTCATGCTGGGCAAGGCGGAGCTCGAACGTCTCTTCGACCGGCGGTTTTCCGACCGTTTCAACATACACCGCACGCGAAAAGGATTCCCGGCACCTGAAGGTATCGACACGTTCGACAACATGGCGCAGGGCGGCATCCAGATCGTGGACCGGGTTGTGGTCGATGTAATGGGAGGCGCAATTGCGGACGACGGTGAGAGTTGGCAGGTGCCGGTCCAGACTCAGTGATCGAGCAAAGTTAGCGACATGACGTCTTCGGGATAGCGATTGAACTCACTCCCTGAAGATGCGAGACCGACAGGGCACTCGGGGCTTGGCCATCCCGATAGCGGCCATTTACGGCAAGATGTACGGAAGCACATCCGTACTATTCCTGGGCGCCGCCGGGTCCAACGAAAAATAGACGAGTGCAGACAGGCCGAGCCAGGCTGTGAACATCAGTAGATACGGCCAGCGGCGAAGCCAGTGCCTGGCGGCCAGCAGCGTCGTTGCCGCGGTTCCGGCCAGGGCGATCAAGACCGGCACTGCGGGTAGGGTGCCCAAACCCGTGACTGCCTCCTGGATGGCAATGCTTGCCCACTGAGCTGGCAAAAGTGCCAGGAACCAAAACGGCAGCAATCCCGGCTGGACGGTCGCTATGAGCAAGACAGAGGCTTCGCCTGCGACGACAAACAAAGCCATCAGCCATCCTTTATGAGATAGCGTTTTTGAAAACAGCGCGCCGCGCGCAGCGAAACTGCCGCTGGCGATGATCATCGCCAAGCCGATTGAGAGCGGGTGCGGCAACGCCGGCATTCCCAGCGCGCGTGCCAGCACGATCAGGCACACCGCATTGAGCAAGGCCAAT
>CAZFVT010000016.1:0-19112 GCA_964522355.1 uncultured Woeseiaceae bacterium
AAAAAGTAGAAAAATTTCGAGATGGACGTTCAGAGGTCCTGGCGCTCCGGGAAACGCCAGCGCCAGAGGTGATAGCTCACCCCCGGCATGATCTCTGCGGCTTGCCTCTCCCAGGTCCGGGCGGCAGCATCACAGCCTTCGCCACGATGCTGGCGAGCTTTCTTGCCGGTATCACGATAGGCAGTGCGATCGCGTCGCGCTTTGCAAAGACAAGAACGGCCGCGGTCTATGGCCTGGTCATCGCGCAGTGTGGTATCGCCGCAGCATCGATTGCGATCTACCAGCTAATGCCGCTGGCGATTCCCGAAGAGGTGGGGCTGAAAGGGAACGTTCTTCTCGCCGCCGCCATACTCCTGCCGGCGACCTTGTTCATTGGCGCGACCTATCCCTTCGCCGTGCGCGTCTTCGCTGTCGACGAGCGCGATGCTGCCGCATCGGCCGCGCGCGTTTATGCCTGGAACACGGTCGGCGCTATCGTCGGTGCCACCGCTGCCGCGTTTTTCCTGATTCCAGCGCTGCGCTATGAGGGCGCCGTCAGACTTGCGGTCATCACCAACCTTGCCCTCGCGGTACTCGCGGCGCTGGTCGTAAGCCGACGGGAGTCGCGCGGCGGATTCCTGCCACTGGCGATTCCCGCCGGGGCACTGCTTGCTGCCGTTATTCTTTACCGGCCCGATGTGCCGGAAGCGATCCTGAGGACGTCGCCGGTCATCACGGAAACCGAGGGCGAGCTTCGCTATTACGAGGTAGGTCGATCGGCTACGGTCGTCATCATCGAGGACGCGGGCTTTCTCAATATCCGAACAAACGGATTGCCGGAAGCGTCCACCAACCTGAAGGGCGCGCCGCCCTACAAGCACAACCAAAGACTGCTCTCCGCGCTACCAGTGCTTGCCCGGCCGGATACCGAAGAAATGCTGGTGGTTGGCTTTGGCGCCGGCGCGACGCTTGAAGGCGTACCGCCTTCCGTGAAGTCGATCGACGCCATTGAGCTCGAACCGGAAGTCATCAACGCCAACCGCTCAATCAGCGAGGAACGGCAGATTGACCCGCTGGCGGATCCACGCATCAATATCTTTATCAACGATGCACGCAGCGCGCTGACGCTGACAGCAAAGCGTTACGACGCGATCGTCTCGCAGCCTTCGCACCCCTGGACGGCCGGCGCGTCCCATCTTTATACCCGGGAGTTCATGACGCTTGCGAGCGAGCACCTGAATGACGATGGCGTTTACCTGCAGTGGATGAACACGCAGTTCGTCAACGAAGCTCTGCTGAAGAGCCTCTGCGCGACCATGCTGGCGGTTTTCGATCACGTCCGCGTCTACCAGTGGGATCCTGAAGTGCTGTTCTTCCTGGGATCCTCTGAACCGTTGAACCTTGAACGCGACATTGCTCTGAGCGGCCGGCCCTTCAGCGATGATCGCGAACACTATCTGGAGATGGGCGTGGGCTCGGTCGAGGATGTCGTCGTTGCCCTGGCCATGGATCACGACAACGTCGTTCGCTTCGCCGGGGATGCGAAACCGATTACCGACAACGTCAACCAGATGGCGACCCAGTCGTCCCGGGCGATGGACAACGGCGAGACGCTGCGACTGCCGTTGCTCGTTGAGCTACTCGAGCCCTTCGATCCGCTCCTCCAGGCCGATAGCTGGCTGCATCAGGACTTCCCGACGGCGCTGAATTTCACGTACATCTCGCGTCGCCTGGAAGGTCAGAACTTCAAGCCGCGCGCCGTGGCGCTCGGCAACGTGCTACTGCAAAAAAGTGATCCTGAAGCGCTGCTCATGATCGGTCTCGGTCAGCTCGGGCAGGGGGAAACGGCCGAAGCCCAGCGCAACCTGCTGCAGGCCATTGAGCTGGAACCAGACCCGTCGCAGGCGCGATATGCGCTGCTTCGCCAGTACCTGTCGCGCTACGCGCGCGAACCCGAGGGGCTGCCTGAACGTATTCGGCAGGAGTTCGCCTCGATGACCGGGACGTCCGCTTCGGTTGCTGCCGCCTGGGCCGCCGCGGCCAACAACAACTACTCGGAGGTCCAGCGCCTGGACCCCGACCTGGCACGCGTCAGTCCAACGGATCTCTGGTACCTGGACACCGTCAAGCTCCGTTCCGACCTTCGCATCAAGGGCGTGCCGGCAGACCAGCAGCCGGGCATGGCGCGGGAGGCGACCCGGCTGATCGACAATGCCATCGCCACGTTCCAGGATCCGGATCTCTACAGCCTGCGGTTAGCATCCACCTTCGTTGCGGACGACGCGCTGGACGTGATCGAAACGGCGAGGCGGCTGGTCTACGTCTTTGAACAGGAAGTCGCGCGAGCGGAGCGCGGGGACATCCAGCCCAGCCCGGCCGCAATCCTCATCAAGCTGCGACAGGTCGCCGCGGTGCGCCAGGTACTGAGTAACAGTCGCGACGATGACCGCGTGCCGGATTACAAGCTCGCGAACCTGGAGGCGCGTATGGATCGCGTGTCCGAGCGCCTGCAGGCGCTGCCGTCAGTGCGGCGCTGACAGGAATCGCTGGCGGACGCGATACGCCCGCCGGGAGCTACTCGGGACGAACGTTGTTGATGCCACTCAATTCGGTGCAGTTGTACTCGCGTAGCGGTATGTCCGTTCGCGTCCAGCTGCTGCGACCGGTCACCGGTTCTTTCAGGTAGTCGGCATCCGTGACCGAGTATTCCCGAATCAGCTGATTGCCGTCGTCGCTGAGCGACAGGCGCTCAACGACGTGCATCTTGTCGCTGTTCATCAGGCCGGGATGCGGCAGCAGGACACCGGCTGCAAATCCCACCGTATCAATGACCAAGGTCTGGTCTTCGAACCAGCCCACCGAGTGTCCAACGAGGCTCGGTTCTATGTTCGACGGGTGTTCGCGGGTTGTCAGGTCGACGGTTCGCACGGTGTCCATGTATTCATGGCGTATCGTCAAAGTCGTATCACTGATCTCGATAGTCGATACCGAGTTGGGCTCGCCCCAGCCGCGAATAATGCTCGACGGACTGCACTCCAGCGCCGGGTCGTCGTAACGATCGTCGTAGTTGGCGAGCGCCGCGGCACCGGCTTCGGAGATGGCGCTGGCATAGCGATTTCTGCCGCCGAACGGCGTCTGCCCGCCTGGCCCGGCACCGGGCCGTGGCCCGCGCTGCCGCGGTGTCGTGATCCACAGGCCTTCCATGGAGTCGGCATCAGCAACGCTGACCGGGTCTCGGCTGTTTCTGGCGGGCGTCGGCGCTGCGTCGGGCGCGGTAATTGGTCCGTTGCGGGCTACCGTCGTTCCATCTTCAAGATAACCCATCTGGAACGTACAGCCGTGCGGATCGCGCCGCGCGGCGTGACCCTCGATCCGCACCGTCGTGCCAGGTGCGAACAGTTCATTGCTCCAGCCGCTGCGCCGCAGGCTCGAGGCGGCCGCCATCTCGCAGTTCCATTCGTTGACGTCACCGTTCTCGTCGGTCACGTCCAGGTAGAGATAGGCGTGCGGGTTGACGAAGCGGAAACGGGTCACCACGCCGGTGATTTCAACCGGCGAATTCCGGTCGAAATGCGGCGCGGAGGAATGATGGGCTTCGGCGACCGTCGCGCCGAGCGCGAGAGTCAGCGCGATGCCGATGATTCCCCTAGAAGCCATCGACCACTTCCTCGGTCAGGTCCTCGCAGTTGTACGGGTCAAAGGCGGCGGCCGACAGGCCAATCACGTCCCGGCCCTCGAACGGCGCCGAAAGGTACAGCGGGTCGTTGCCAACCCAGCTTCGGTTGAGGGACTTGCCGTCTTCGCTCAGCGAGAAGCGTTCGACCACGTGTAACTCCGCGCTGTGCTTAACGCCATTTCGACTGTCAAGAACCCCTTCCAGGAACCCGACGGTGTCAACGACGAGCGTGTCGCCTTCCCAGCGGCCGATCGAGTGTCCGGCGCGCGAGGGCGTGATGTTGGCCGGGTGCTCGTCCTGGTCCAGGTGAATCTCGCGGACGATGTCCATGAAGCCGTAGGTCAGCCTGATGGTTTCATCGCTTTGCTCGATTTGGTTGATGTGCTGATCGAAGGTCCAGTCGGCGAAGATGTTGACGGCCATGCAGTGGAAGCGCGGATTGTCTTCGCGTTGCCAACCGGCCGAAGCAGCCTGGCCGGCTTCGGTCTGCTGGTAACGGGAACTGCCCCTGGGCGGTCCGCCGTTGGGGCCACCGGCGGCTCGGCGTCGCACTTCTGCCTGGTTGGGCAGGCGCTGGGCGGCTGCCCAGGTGCCTTCCAGGTTCGGCGTACCGTCCGGGCGACGCGGATTTCGATTTTCGACGCCGGCGTCGGCCGACTCGAGCTGCTCGTAGCGCTCGACGACCTTGCCGTCATCGAAGGCGATGGTTTCGACGTAGCAGCCGTAGGGTTCGCGACGCGCAGGTACGCCGTCGATCTTGATGCGCGTGCCAGGCGCAAACATTTCTGCCGTCCAGCCGGAGCGTTTCAGCAGGGTGGCGGCACGCATCTCACAGCGCCAGTTCTGCGTTTCTCCGTCGTCGCCGACCACATCAAAGTAAACGTAGGAGTGCGGGTTTACGAAGCGAATACGCGTCACCGTGCCGGAGACCTGCAGTGATTTTGAGTGGTCAAACTGCCCGGCCGTGCCGTGGTGTGCCTGGGCCGTGCTTGCCGCAAGCAGGAGGGCAGCGATCGATGTGAGTTTGTTCATTACTAGTCTCCGGCGGTCGGGAACCTGGGTCAGTCCGAAACGGTCGCCATTTTCGCATACCCGACGAGATCGCGCCTGCAGCTGGCCCCCGCAAGTGTTGAGAATTGTTAAGAAAATCAGGAATATTGCGACGGCGTGTGCGATCTCCCCGAATCGCTGCGGCGCCCTGTCCGGCACTCCCCGATGCCGTAACAGAATATCGATAATGCGTACGATTCTAACGGATAATCGGATATACTGCATCAGGACTTTCCGTAAATTTCGCTATCTGCAGAGCAGCCCGGGGGGCTCATGTTCAGACTTTCAGCATTCGCCAGAATCGGCGGTTTCGCGGCGCTTCTCGCGCTGGCGACCATCGCCCAGGCACATCATTCGTTTTCGGCGACCTTTCGCGCGGACGCCAAGATTACGGTTCAGGGCACCGTCACCCGCTTCAGTTTCAAGAACCCCCACATCCTGATTTATTTCGACGTCACCAACGAAGACGGCAGCGTCACCAAGTGGGTCAGCGAAGGTGCTGCGGCAACCAACATGCGTCGCCGTGGCTGGTCACGCGATTCACTGAATCCCGGCGATGTCATCAGAATCACCGGCGACTCTACGCACGACGGCTCACCCATGGTTTCCATGGAAGGTGCAGAAATCATCGATCCGGATACCGGCAACGTCGTCGCGACGCTGGGCAATGAGCGGCCGACCGGCTATGACGCATCGACAGTCGCGTCGATCCCGAAATTGCTGCCTGATGGTCGTCCCAACCTGACCGGTACCTGGCCGAGCAACCCGCCTGGTTACCGCGGCCCGCCGCGTCCGCCGCCGACGCCCTTCAACGAGGCGGGGCAGGCGAAGCTCGAGGCCTTCACCGTGGAGCACGATCCGCAGGTGTTCTGTGATGCACCGGGACTGATCCGGCAGGTCGCCATGACGCCTCACCCGTTCCGCATCACCCAGCTCGATGATCGGGTGGTGTTTGACTACGAAGAATACGGTGGTCATCGCGAGGTCATGCTCGTCGACGGTCCGCCGCCCGAGGACGTTCGGTCACTGTTGGGCAACTCGGTTGCCCGATACGAGGGCGACGCGCTGATCATTGAGTCGCGAAATCTGCTGAGCGGCCTCGGCAGCACGCAGGGGCACTTCTTCAGCGACCAGGCAACGGTCGTGGAAACCTACCGTCGCATTGACGACCTGGAGAACGGTTCGGCTTTGCAGCTCGACGTCGTCATTACCGACCCGGTTTATCTCGCCGAGCCGTTCCTCTGGCCCAAGACGAAAGTCTATGCCGCCAGCCATGAAATGATCGGCCAGGACTGCCAGGAGCCGCTGCGCGTGCGCACGGTGGTCAACCCGGTGATGAGCGTATTCCTGACCAGTGACGCGCCCGGCATTGGGGAAGAGTCGGTCGATCTTGCTCAGGCAGACGCACACTGCGCCGCGGCCGCGGAAACCGTCGGCCAGGGCGACAAAGGCTGGCGCGCCTATCTCAGCGACACCGGCGCGGCTCGTGATCGTATTGGCGGCGGGCCCTGGTACACCGCGAAGGGTGAGTTGATCGCTCGCAGCGATGATGAACTGCACAGCGACAGGAACAACTGGTCGCCCGGCAGGATCGTGGATCAGCGCGGACATTTTGTCGGCTCGCCAAGCGCCGGGCTGCTGTACTGCTTCGCATCCGGCGAGGCGCAGTAATCTCCTGACCGAGTGAGCAGTCGGGTTCAATGTCGGGACCGCCGACTGTGGAACACTGAGAGGATTGAATGATGACGAATGAACTGGATCGACGCCGATTCCTGACCGGCAGTGCGGCCATCGCCGCGTCCATGACCTTACCGGCGATCGAGCGGGTAGCAGGAGCGACGATTAACCCTGGACCGTCGGATGGTTCAAGCGGAATGCGCACCCGGCAAATCCCGGGCACCGACGAATTCCTGCCGGTCGTAGGTCTCGGGGCGCCGCGTCCCTTCATCGAAATGCCGGAGGAGGGTAAAGCGCTGCCGATCTCGCTGATTCAGGCGATGATTGACGAAGGTGGCCTGGTCATCGACACGCCGGCGTTCTTCCGTCCCGACGTTCCTGTGATTGGCGAGCTCATGCAGGAGATGTCGGTGCAGGACGACCTGTTCCTGATTACCAAGATCACGGTTGCCGGCAAGGAGGCCGGGCAGGCGCATCTTGAAAAAGCCGTGGCGAATCTCAACAAGCGGCCGGTCGACGCCATACTGATCCACAACATGCGCGACCTCGACGTGCACTGGTCAACGCTCAGGGATTGGAAAGAGTCGGGCCGCGCTCGCTATATCGGCGTCAGCCTGACCCGTCAGACCGATTACAGCGACCTGATCGCCTTTATGAAGCGCGAACGACCGGACTTCGTCATGACCGGTTACTCCATTACTCAGCAGGGTCCGGAGGACGAGGTTCTGCCGCTGGCCGCGGATCTGGGCATCGGCATATTCGGAGCGGAACCCTTCAAGGCGTTCGAAGACGGCGCCTACTTCAGCGTCGTCGCCGGGCATGAGCTGCCGGAGTGGACCGCGGAGTTTGATTGCCAGTCCTGGGCACAGTTTTCACTGAAGTACATTCTTTCGCACCCGGCTCTGACCTGCGTCGTCACCGAGACCAGCAAGACCAAGCATGTGGTCGACAACATGGGTGCCGGTCTGGGGCGCTTGCCGGATGCGGCCATGCGCAAGCGCATGAGCGACTTCCTGTTGTCGCTCTAGCAGCGGGTTAGCTCAGCGACTATCAGCTGAAGTGACCGGAATCGCGTAAGACTTCGAAAGTTGCCCAGTAGTGAGCCTTGAGCAGCTCGACGGCTTTCTCCGTCGAACGCTCGAGCGTTGCGTTGTAAATAGCCGCGTGCTCGTCCTGCTCGTGTTCGTGGCGGTAGGCGACGACTTCCGCGAGATTGCGGTAACGATAGGTGCGCGCCTGCAGCTGGTTGCAGAAGTCGATCAGGAGGTCCGATCCGCAGGCGGCGATCAGGGCGATGTGAAAGCCGTTGTGGTACTCGGCCCAACGAGTGTCATCAAACTCGCCCGTCTTGCGCTTGTCGTAGGCCTGCTGCAACCAGTGAAAGGCCAGTACCAGTTTCTCTTCCCAGGCCTCATCGCCGTTTGCGATGGACTCACGCAATGCGCGTTCTTCGACCCAGCTGCGCGTTCGCGTCAGCTCTTCGAGTTCACCGAGCGAAACCGCGGGAACGCTGAAGCCCCGGTTCTCCTCACGAACCACGAGCCCGTTCGACGACAGTCGATTCAGCGCTTCGCGCAGCGGACTGTTGCCGGTCTGGTAGCTATCGATGAGGTCCTTGAGACGAAGCCTTTCGCCGGGCCTCAGTTCTCCAGTGAGGATGTCTTTATGCAAACGGTCATAGACCGACGACGCTCTCGTTGAGGCCATTTCTTTCCCTGAAGTAAAGAACCTCTTCGATGGTAAGACCAACGATTAGGCTTGTATAGCAGTATGAAACGCTTTTGCAAACATTCGAAATTCTGCAAAAGTTTCGAGTCCTACTGTGTCCTTCGCAGCGTCCCGGCTGCAAAGACAACGAAAAAATCTAACCGACTTTTTCCAGCTGGTGGCTTTCTGCGGACTTGACGACGGCCTCGGTCACCGCGCAGACGTGAACGATGTCGGCGTCGGAGATGAGGAAGGGTTGCTCACCCGCCGCCGCGTCGGCGAAGGCCTCGAGGGCCGCGCGGCTGACGTCGTATTTTTCAGCCTGCCAGATTTCTGCCGGGCCCTTGACGGGCTTGAACGTGCAGTTGCCGAAGAGCTGCGTGCGGCGTTCCTCGGAGGGGGCGCCGGCAACATGGGTCATGCCTTCAAGCTTGACGAAGCCCTTGGTGCCGTAAATCTGGAAGTTGAAGCCTCCGCCGGTGGCCGTCATGGTCGCTAAGTAGCCGGACATGCCGTCTTTCATGCGGAACAGCATCGACGTCGTATCGTCGGCGTCCACTTCGACGGCTCGCCTGAAGCTCTGGGTAAACACTTCGTCTATTTCACCGCAAAGGTCGACGAAGCCGTCGATGGCGTGAACGCCCATGGGCGTCAGGCCGCCGCAAGGCGTTTCGGATCGGTCCGCGCGCCAGGCACCCGGTTTCAGGTAAAGGGCATTCGGGAACGTCATCGTCGCTTCGCAGTGAAGAATCGTGCCGAGCTCTCCCGACTTGACCAGTTCGCGAAGCCTGGTGATCTCCGGATGGAAACGCCGGTTGTAGCCAACGGCCACTTTCACACCCGCGTCGTCGGCGGCGGTCATCGCTTCCTCGGCCTCCGCCTTGGTGAGTGCGAAAGGTTTTTCGCAGAACACGTGCTTGCCGTGCTTTGCCGCGGCGATGGTCTGCTCGGCGTGCAGGGAATTGGGCGTTACGAGGACGACGGCATCGATGTCCGGGTCCTCGAGCAGCGCTTCATAGGAATCACGGAGATCCAGGTTGTGTTCCTTCGAAAACGCCTTCGCGTCGTCGGACAGTGATCTTGTCGTTGCGGCGACGAACTGGATCTTGTCGCTACCCTCTACCGCTTCAACCAGGGTCTTTCCCCACCAGCCGAGACCGGCTATTGCTGCTCGAATCATCAATTTTTCCCCGTGTGCCAGTCCTATTGCTTGACGCTGTTGATTTATTTCGATCGTCCGACGACTCTCTTGTCGGCCAGTTTTGGAAGTATATCGTTAAAAGGTCGATTTTTCAGAATTAATCGATAAAATTAGGTGTTTCGAACGGGTGATACGTCGAAAAGCAGCCTGCGAGCCCGCGAAAGCGGCGGATTTGTGGGCCGATCCACAGATTTTGGTCAATCTGGGCTATCGTATTATCGATAAATACCTTAAAATGCGTCGTCTGTCGATAAACACTAGTATCGACCCCGACTCGAGTACGAGGATTTTCCTTTGAACAAGAAGACTTCGCCGCTGAACGCGGCGGCTCAGAAGCCCGCCAAACCGTCGCGCGACAAACAGCTCGAGCTGTACCGCCTGATGAAGTCCTGCCGGGTTATGGAGCAGCGCATCCACGACCTGTTTATGCAGAACCTGGTGAAGGGCACGTCCCACCTCGGCCTTGGCCAGGAAGCGATTGCCGCCGGTTTCGCCGCAGGACTGAACCCCGACGACTATTCTTTCTGCACCTACCGGGGCCACAACCATACGTTGCTCCGCGGCGTCTCCATGACTGCCATTCTCGGCGAGATGATGGGTCGTGAGTGCGGCCTCCTGAAAGGCAAGGGCGGGTCGATGCACCTTATGGACGTTGAGAAAGGCGCGATGGGTTCCTACGCCATCATCGGCGCGCACATGCCGATCGCTGCGGGCGCCGCATGGTCGGCCCAGTACCGCAAGTCGGGACAGGTCGCGGTCTGCTTCTTCGGTGACGGCACGACGAACATCGGCGCGTTCCATGAAGCGATCAACTTCGCTGCCGTATGGAAGCTGCCCGTCGTTTTCGTCTGCGAGAACAACCTTTATATGGAGTACACGCCCATCGGTGAGGTCACGGCCGTCGAAAACCCGGCAGCGGACCGCGCGTCTGCCTACGGTCTTGAGCCCATCGCCATCGATGGCAACGACGTCGAGCTGGTGCATGCGGTAGCCAATGCCGCCTTCAAGCGCGCAAGAGATGGCGACGGACCGAGCCTGATCGAGGCCAAGACCTACCGACATGGTGGTCACTCCCGGGCTGACCCCGGCAAATATCGTCCGGATGAAGAGGTCGAGGCCTGGAAGGCGCGTGATCCGGTGGTCATGTACCGCGAAAAACTGCTCGCCGCCGGCATCAAGGAAGAGGAGCTGGCCGCCATAGACCAGGAACAGGAAGATCGTATTGATCGTGCGGAGGAGGTCGCCAGAGCCAGCGGTCCGCCGCCGGTAGAAATTGCAGAGACGGATGTCTGGGCCGACGGGAGTTCGACATGGCGCAACTAAGCTACAGAGAAGCGGTCAGCGCCGCGATAGCCCAGGAAATGCGGCGCGACGAGTCGGTCGTTTTCCTCGGCGAGGACATCGCCGCCGCGGGTGGCGTGTTCAAGGCAACCACCGGACTCCTCGACGAGTTCGGCCCGCTGCGGGTACGCGATACGCCGATTGCCGAGCAGGCAATTCTCGGTGCGGCCATGGGCGCCGCAATGACCGGGCTCCGGCCGATTGCCGAGATCATGTTCTCGGACTTCTTCGCGGTCTGCTGGGACATCGTTGTTAACGAGATCGCCAAGACGCGCTATATGTCCGGCGGCCAGTGTTCTTTCCCGCTGGTTATTCGTTCCGGCAATGGCGGTGGTGCCCGCTTCGGTGCACAGCATTCGCAATCGATCGAAAACTGGGCGATGGCGGTCCCCGGACTCAAAGTCGTGGCACCGTCGAACGCGGCCGATCTCAAGGGTTTGCTGGCGGCGTCTATTCGCGACCCGGACCCGGTGTTGTTCTTCGAGCAGAAGTCGATGTACGGCATGAAATCCGAAGTGCCGGAAGGCGAGCTCGTAACGCCGCTTGGCAAAGCTGCCATCGCGCGTGAGGGTGACGACGTCACGATCGTGGCCCTGGCGGCCATGGTGCCGCGCGCACTCAAGGCGGCCGAGACGTTGCAGAATGAACACGGCATCTCGGCAGAGGTCATCGACCTGCGCTGCCTGGTTCCGCTGGACGTCAGCACGGTCTTCGAATCAGTCAGCAAGACGCATCGACTGGTTACGGTTGAGGAGAACCCGAGGCTCTGCGGCTGGGGCGCCGAGATTTCGTCGCTCGTTGCCGAAGAGCTGATCTGGGAACTCGATGGCCCGATCGTTCGGGTGACGACGCCGCATGTGCCGCTGGCCTCGTCGGATGCGCTGGAAGACGCGCAGCTGCCGTCGCCGGAACGCATTGTCGAAAACGTCTTGAAGCTGGCGGACTAAAGGAACAGTTATGGATGTCTTGATGCCGCAGCTGGGCGAGACCGTCAGCGAAGGAACCATTGCCGAATGGCATAAGAAGCCCGGTGATGCCGTCGAAAAAGGCGACGTCCTGCTGGACGTTGAAACCGACAAGGTGGCGACCGAAGTTACCGCGCAGGCCAGCGGAACCCTAACGAGTATAGAAGTCCCCCAGGGCGAAACCGTCGACGTGGGTACCGTACTTGCCGTCATTGCCGTCGAAGGTGAGGAAGCGGCAGCCGCCGCCGAGCCGGCCCCTGCGCCAGCCGCCGAAGCTGCGGCCCCGGCCGCTGCGAGCGCGGGAGGAGGCCTTGCCAAGCGAACCAGTCGTGAGCGGCTGTCGCCTGCCGTCCGGCGACTGCTCAAGGAGCACAACCTGGACTCGGGCGCCATCACCGGCTCCGGCCGCCGCGGTCGGATCACTCGCAAGGATGTGGTCGCGCACATCGAGTCGGGTGCCTCTGCACCGGCCGCGCCGCCGGCCGCACCGGCACCGATCGCCGCACCGCAGCCCGCGGCTCCGCCGCCGGTCGCAAGCGCGCCGTCGCCCGAAGCCGGAACCCGGATTCCCTTCGATCGCATTCGCCGGGTTACTGCGGCGCATATGGTCAGTTCGAAAGCGACGTCGCCGCATGTGCTGCAGACGATCGACGTCGACTTCCACCAGGTTGATGTCGCGCGGCTGGTCCGCAAGGATCGATGGAAGCAGGAAAAGGGTTACTCGCTGACCTATCTGCCTTTCGTCGCCCGCGCCATCTGCATGGCCATTGCGGAATTCCCGCGAGTCAACGCCAGCGTCGAAGACGACAGCCTCGTCATTCATGCCGACATCAACCTGGCGATTGCCATCGACCTGAACCACGAAGGACTGGTTGCCGCGGTAACGAGGAACGCTGACTCGCTTTCCGTCCCCGAGCTGGCGGAAGCCTTTAACGATCTCGCGACCCGCGCGCGATCGAACCGGCTGAAGCCCGACGATCTGCAGGGTGGCACCTACACCCTGTCGAACCCGGGCCCATTCGGGACGCTGTTCACCGCGCCGATCATCAACCAGCCGCAGGTCGGCATCATGTCGATGGACGCCGTCAAGAAGCGCCCGCACGTGGTCAACGTCGGCGGCAGCGATGCCATTGCGATTCGTCCGATCGGCATCCTCGCGCACTCCTTTGACCATCGGGCCATCGACGGCGCGTATTCGGGCGCCTACCTCGCGCGTCTCAAACAGATTCTTGAGACGACCGACTGGACGCGAGGCTGGTAGCGTAAAGCCCAGCCCGATCGTGATGTCGTCATCGCGAGAGCCGGATACGAAATGAGCAAACGCGCGCTCGGCCAGTTCAATGTCCATGCAGTCGGCCTCGGCTGCATGAACCTCTCGCACGCCTACAACGAACCGCCGTCGCACGAGCAGCAGCTGGCCGTGTTGCAGAAGGCGCTCGATCTTGGCATCGATCATTTCGACACGGCGGCGCTTTACGGCTTTGGCAATAACGAGTCGCTGGTGGGGCCGTTTCTCAAAGCCCATCGAGACAAGCTGGTCCTGGTGAGTAAAGGCGGCTTCACCGGGCGGGACGGCAAGCGCACCATCGATGGACGGCCCGAGTCGTTGCGCGAGGATCTCGAAGGCTCATTACGCCGCCTGCAAACGGACGTCATTGACCTTTACTATCTGCATCGATACGACATCGGCCGACCGGTGCCGATCGAGGACAGCGTTGGGGCACTCAGCGACTTTGTCCGCGAAGGCAAGGTTCGCCAGATCGGATTGTCTGAGGTCTCCGGCGCCACCCTGCGGGCAGCCCATGCGGTGCATCCGATTTCGGCGGTGCAGTCGGAGTACTCCCTGTGGAGCCGTGACGTCGAGATCTCCGTGCTCGATACCTGTGCTGAACTTGACGTGGCCTTCGTCGCGTTTTGTCCGTTGGCGCGCGGCTTCCTGACCGCGGTCGACATTGATCCACAGGCGTTCACTGAGAAAGACGTGCGCCGACCCATGCCGCGTTTTGTCGAGCCGAACTTCTCGCAGAACCGGTCCGTGCTGTCGGACTTCCGCGAGCTCGCACACGCCGCGGGCTGCACGCCGGCGCAGCTATCGCTCGCCTGGGTACTCTCGCGCGGCCCGAACGTTCACGTCATTCCGGGCACGACGTCGGTGGAACACCTGGAAGACAACTTCCGCGCCCTCAACATCACGCTGGACGAGACCGTGATTGCGGATGCTGAACGCATCGTCAACCGGGAAACGATCAAGGGCGCCCGCTATCCCGAGAGCGTCCAGGCTGAGGTCGATACCGAGCAGTTTGCCTGAAGTCTGAATACGGCCCGCCCGGCATTCGTGCTATACCTCCGTCATGGGTCAGATTACTTCCCTGTTTGTCCACAAGGTCCTTGCCCAGGCCGACCCGGGTCTCGATCGTGTTCGATACCTTGGCATCGTGGGCATCGATCCCGACCAGCCCGTCGATCCGAAAGTCATGGTTTCGGACACCGACTACTACCGTTTCTTCGAAGCGCTGGCGATGGCGGATCCCGACGGACTCGGCCTGCCTCTGCGCACCGGCGCCTCGATGCGCACCGACGAGTACGGCGCTTTCGGGCTGGCCTGGAAATCGGCGCCTGATCTTCGCGCCTCCTGCGAACGCGCGGAACGTTACGCGCAGGTGCTGACGAGCGTCGCCAGCTACGAGCTCAGGGATGCGGATGAGGGCGTGTACTTCCATCTGCATAGAGAGGGAGATCGATCCGTGCGCGGGCTGTGCCTGTCCAATGAGGCGACGATTGCCAGCATGGTCGCGATCATCCAGGAAGTCACCACGGCAGCCTTCAAACCGGAAGCCGTCTACTTCAGGCATGGCGCGCCCGATTCGATCTCGTCCCACGAACAACACTTCGGCTGCCCGGTCCATTTCGATTCCGGCATGGACGCCGTACTTGCATCGACTGAGGCGATGCGGGCACCGAATCGGGTTGGCGATCCCGCCATTGTTCGCTTCTTCGATGCGCACCTCGAAGGCGAGGTCGCGAAACTCAAGGAAGAAGATACGCTTGAACGACGGGTCCGGTCGCACATCGCAAAGTCGCTGAGCCAGGGCGTGCCGGGTGTTACCGATGTTGCCAGCCAGCTGGGCATGAGCGGCCGCACCTTGCAGCGCCAGCTGGCAGACCGTGGCGCCACCTTTCAGAAACTCGTCGACCAGGCGCGCCGCGAACTGGCTGAGCGCCTGCTTGCGGACACGAGTTACCCGCTGGCGGAAGTCGCCTTCCTGACCGGTTTCTCCGAACAGAGTGCGTTCAACCGGGCTTTCAAACGCTGGGCGGGACAAACGCCGCGCTCGTTTCGTCTCAAAGCCTGACGTCTTCTGCTGGCGCGTCGCGTCAAAAGTTCGTCAGCCTTCGTCAATAATCTCCACCGCCTTCTCCGGATGATGGGCCCGTACTTGAAACCCATTCATCAGGAGCCAGCTATGAACGCAACATTACGAGAGAAACTGATCATCGACGGACCGATCCTGGTCCTTGGCGCAACCGGCAAGACCGGCCGCCGGATCTCTGCCAGCCTGGAAGCGCTCGGCCACGAGGTGCGCCGCGGCTCCCGCTCCGCAAGCCCGGCCTTCGACTGGAACAACGAAGCCGGTTGGGATGCCTGTCTCGACGGCGCCGAGGCCGTCTACATCAACTATTCCCCGGACCTCGCCATGCCAGGGGCAACCGACTCCATCCAGGCGCTGACGGAGCGCGCTCGACAGCACGGCGTGAAGCGACTCGTGCTGTTGTCCGGTCGCGGTGAGGAAGAGGCGCAGGCCTGTGAACGCATCGTCCAGGAAAGCGGCATCGACTGGACCATCGTTCGCGCCAGCTGGTTCAACCAGAACTTCTCGGAAGGCGCCTTCGTCGAGATGGTGCAGGCCGGCCAGATCACCCTGCCGGACGTAGCAACGCCCGAGCCCTTCGTGGACGTTGACGACATCGCTGATGTCGCCGTCGCCGCGCTGACGGAGACGGGTCACACGGGCGAAGTCTATGAGGTGACCGGGCCGCGCCTCCTGTCGCTGGCCGAAGTTGCGACAGAACTCTCGAAGGCTACCGGGCGCGACATCAGCTACGTGCCGGTGCCGCACGACGCCTTTGTTGCCGGCGTTCAGGAATCCGGTGCGCCAAAAGAGGTTGTCTGGATGCTCGACTACCTGTTCGCCACCGTTCTGGACGGTCGCAATGCCTACCTGACCAACGGCGTTCAGCGTGCGCTGGGTCGCGAGCCGAAGGACTTTGCCGATTACGCGCGCGACGTGGCGGCAAGCGGCCTTTGGAAGGCGGTCGCATGAACACGCTGACGATTGTCGCGGGCCTGGCTGCCCTCGGTTCTGCCCTGATCGCCGGTGTGTTTTTCGCCTTCTCCAGCTTCATCATGACGGCGCTGGCCCGTTTGCCCTCTCCGGAGGGCATTCGAGCCATGCAGTCGATCAACGTTGTCGTCCTCAACCGGACCTTTCTCGGCACGTTCATGGGGACGGCCATCTTGTCCGTACTCGTCGCCGCCCTTGCCGTGCCGAACTGGACGGCTGCTGCTTCGCCCTGGTTCCTGGCAGGCGCCGTCTGCTACGTCGTTGGAACCTTTATTGTGACGGGCATGGGCAACGTGCCGCTCAACAATCGACTGGCCGCGCTCAATGCCGATGATGAGTCGTCGCAGCTTGTCTGGGCGCAGTATCTCAATCGCTGGACGGCACTCAATACCCTTCGAACGGCGGCAGCCGCCGCCGCAAGCGTGGCGATCTGCATCGGTTTGATGCAGCATTGATCAACTGCGACAGCCGCCGGTGGTATGGTGCCGCTGGCGGCGAGTCGCAGTCGACCAGGCCGTCGTCCGGTCTCTCAACGGCAAAGAGGAGGCGGCATGGAGAACCAACCGCTGGTGCTCGACCTGCTCGAATGGCTGTCCCAGCGCCCGCGCCCCTACGATGAGGTGATAGATACCTGGCGGACATCCTGCCCCCGGCTCACGGTATGGGAAGACACCTTGGATGCCGGGCTGGTCAGGATGAAGTTTGATGATGAGCACGGCAAGCTCGTTGCGGTAACACCTGCCGGCCGCGATTTTCTGCGATCAGCGGGGCGGTCTTAAGCAAAGAGGAAGGCCGCCGTCCCGGGTGCTACATTAGCGCGCTGGGGGATAGCTAATGCGATCAACAATCAGCGCGTTCAGCCTGGCGGTACTTGGCTGCATGGCGATGGAAGCGTCGGCCGATGAGCGGCTTCACTTTCTGATTCCAGGCGGGGCCGGGGGCGGCTGGGACACGACGGCTCGAGGTGTAGGCGAATCCCTGGCGCGCTCCGGCCTGGTAGAGGTCGCCTCCTACGAGAATATTTCCGGCGGTGGCGGCAGCCGCGCCATGTCGCATCTCATCGAAACGGCCGCCCGGCAGGGCAACACGCTCATGATCAGTTCCGCGCCGATCATCCTGCGGTCGCTGCGAAAAATCTATCCGCAGTCCTACCGGGACCTCACCCCGGTTGCCAGCGTGGTCGTTGACTACGGGGCCTTCGTCGTACGGGTCGACTCACCTTACCGGCGCTGGCAGGACGTCATTAACGACTTCAAGGCGAACCCGCGGGGCGTAAACGTGGCCGGCGGGTCGTCGCGGGCAAGCATGGATCACATCGTCGCTGCCTACGCGTTTCACAAGTCCGGCGTCGATGCCCGGAAGCTCAAATACATTCCCTACAACGCGGGTGGGCATGCCATGGTCGGGTTGCTCTCAGGGGAGACACAGCTACTGTCCACCGGTCTCAGCGAAGCGATCGCGCTGGCTGATCAGGGCGAAGTTCGCATACTGGCGATGACGGCGGCGGAACGGCTGCCATCGGCACCCGACATTCCCACCTTGTCAGAGCAGGGAGCGCCTGCCGTATTTTCGAACTGGCGCGGCTTCTTTGCCGCCCCGGGTACTTCCGATGAGCAGGTGGTCGAGTTCGCATCGACGCTCTCGGGACTGTTCTCGACGGATGAATGGCAAACCACGCGCGATCTCCGCGGATGGACGGATTTTTTCGTTGCCGGCGATGAGTTCGTCGCCTTCCTCGAAGGCCAGGAACAGGAGATGGCGGCCCTGCTCGACGTCCTGGGTATGCTGGATTAACGATGGGCCTGCTGGACAACAAAGACCGGCTCGGTGCGCTGTTGTTGCTGGTCTTTGCCGTCGTCTACCTGCGTTTCGCCTGGGTGTTACCGCTCGACCCAACGGCAACGGACGAGTCTTTCACCGCCAGGACCTTACCGGTGGGTCTTGCGCTGACGTCGATTGTTTTTTCGCTGATCCAGTTGTTTGCGAAGAACGCTGCGGGCGCGGACCCCAGAATCAGCTCAGCCGTCCGCGGGTTTCGCTGGCAGCCCATGCTGCTGTTGCTTGCCTCGATGGCGATCTATTCGCTGGCCTTCGACTTTCTCGGCTTCATCGCGGCGAGCTTTCTTTTCCTCCTGTCAGGCTTCCTGATCCTGGGCGAGAGGCGGTTGCTGCTGGCCTCGTTGGTTTCTGCCGGTATGGTCGTTTTTCTCTGGCTGATGCTGACCCAGGCCTTCGGTCTCTACCTCGACAATGGCGATCTCTACCGCCTCGTGGCGGGTGAGGCATGATTGACGGCATCGTTACCGGCGTTCAGACGGCCCTGTCGCCGATCAACCTGCTGATGGTCTTCGTCGGCTGCTTTGCCGGCACGTTTATAGGCATGTTGCCGGGACTGGGGCCGGTATCCGCCATTGCCTTGATGATTCCGATCACTTACGGCCTCGATCCGGCTTCGGGCCTGATCCTCATTGCCGGGGTCTACTATGGCGCGATATTCGGCGGATCCACGTCAGCCATCCTGATTAACGCACCGGGGGTCTCGGGCGCGGTGGCGACGGCGTTCGACGGCTACCCGCTGGCGCGGCGCGGACAGGCTGGCAAAGCGCTGGCCATCGCTGCCTACGGATCTTTTGCCGGCGGCACCGTGGGCGCAATACTGCTGCTGGTGTTCGTCCCGTTTCTGGCGAAGATCAGCCTGAGCTTTCAGTCCGCCGATTACTTCGCCCTGATGCTTTTCGGCTGCACCGCTGTCGCTGCGTTCTCCGGCAAGGGCCAGGTTGTGAAGGCGATCCTCATGACCCTGCTCGGACTAATGCTGTCGACCGTCGGTGAGGACCCGTCAGGTATTCAGCGTTTTACGTTTGGCAATGCGGACTTCTACGACGGCATCAGCTTCCTGCTGTTATCGATGGCAACCTTTGCGCTCGCCGAGGCGCTGATCGTCGTCCTGCGCGGGACGAGTTCGTCGGCGACGGCCGATGACATGGACAAGGGCAAACTCGGCTCAATGAAAGTCTCGGCCGACGAGGTCAGGGACATAGCGCCCACGGTCGGCCGGTCTTCGGTACTCGGTTTTTTTGTCGGGATTCTTCCCGGTGCCGGTGCCACCATCGCGTCGTTTCTCGCCTACGGCATGGAGCGCAACCTCGCCTCCGAGCAGCAGAAGAAGGAGT
>CAZFVT010000017.1:0-9563 GCA_964522355.1 uncultured Woeseiaceae bacterium
GGACTTTATTTTTTCGCCCGATTTGCCCATCGGTTTAGTCGCCTGGGATACCAGGAAAGCGCACGCGCCTGGTCGAGCGACGCGTGGAGTTTCGCAGGACAGCGCTGGCTGGTGACGGGCGCATCGGGCGGCATTGGCAAGGCCATTACCGAGACGGCCGCTAAAGACGGCGCCAGCGTGACGGCGCTAGCCCGAAGCCGATCGAAGCTCGACGGCCTTTCTGCGAGCGGCGGTGAGATCAAGGCTCTCGAAGTCGACCTGTCGCTGTCGGCGGAAATCCGACGGGCCCTCGATGAGCTCGAAGCATCCGGGGAGCCACCCTTGGACGTACTGGTGAACAACGTCGGCGTGTTGCTGAACGATCATGCGCTCAGCGACGAGGGCGTCGAGCTGTCGTTCGCGACCAACCTGCTGAATCACTTCCTGCTGACCGAGGGGCTGCTGGCGCGCAATCTGCTGGCGCCCGACGCCGTGATCGTCAACATGTCCTCGGGCGGTATGTACAACGTGCCGCTATTGATAGAACCGCTCAACAACGTGACGGGTGAGGGCTACAACGGCGTAACCGCCTATGCCTTCCACAAACGTGCACAGGTTGTCCTGAATGACTGGTGGCAACGCCGGTACGGCGGCGACAAGCACTTCTATGTGATGCATCCTGGCTGGGTCGACACCCAGGGCGTCAAGACCTCGCTACCGGGTTTCCGTGCGCTCTTCAGGCGCATCCTGCGCAACGCGGATGAGGGCGCAGACACCGCGCTTTGGCTTGCCGCCCGGCGACCCGAGGTACCCGCCGAGCCGTCAATCTGGCTGGATCGCAGCCTCCAGCCGGCGCATATCTCCAGGGAAACGGAGGAGCAATCAGCGTCTGCCGAGGACCTGGTGGCCTTCCTGCAGGAGGTGGCAGAAAGTGTCGGCGCGGCGAGCTAGCTCAACGCCGCCATTCAACGGTCGTGAGCGTGCCCGTCGTTGGCCAGCCGTTCTCAGCGGCAAGCTCGGCAAGATGATCGATGCGTTCTGCGGACGAGGGATGGGTTGAGGCGTATTCGACCAGCGCGGTCGTATCGCCATGTTCAGCCAGGATTCGCTCGAAGAAGCGGTCGGCATCCGCAACGTGCCCGTATTCCTCATAGACCAGCCGCAGTGCGAACTCATCCGCGTCGGTCTCCTGCTCCCGACTGAAGCTTCTCAGGGTCAGGTTGGCGATTGACGCACCAAAGTTCGCCGAGTCGCCGACGCCCAAGCTAACCAGCAGCAGGCTCAACACCAGGCCCCGGCCCATCGAACGCAGGTGATCGCGATTGTGGAAATGGCCAATCTCATGCGCCAGGACGAAGGCCAGTTCGTTCTCGGTCTCCACGTCGTCCAGCAGACCGGCCGTGACGATGATGAGCCCACCGGGAAAGGCCATGGCGTTACTGGTGGGCGAGGCGTCTATTTGCACGCGAAACGTATACGGTGATTCGGGATAGCGTGCCGCGAGGCGGTCCGTAATCGCCACGACGGTCGCGAGTCGCTCGTCGTCGCTCACCGTCTCAATGTCCTCCGGCAGCCAGGACTCGAAGAGCTCGGCTTCGCGCTCGGCCGGCAGCAGGTAAACCGCGGCATCGACCATAAAGACCAACAGGGCGGCAATGACGATAAAGATCAGGCTGAGGCCGACGGTCAGCGTTGCGGCTTCGCTGAGCGGGTGCTCATCGCTGACGTTGACCGAGGCGTCGGGTTCTCTCGGTACGTGCCGCAACGTTAGGACCTACCGGTTCTCCAGCGCGAGGCCGGTACCAAAAGCAAGCACTTCGACGCCCGCCGTGCCCTTGCCGTCGCCGCGGGCGTTGGCCAGCCGGGAGGTGTGAATGCGGACATTGATAACGGCATCGAAGCCGCGCTTTTGTGCTTCCTCTTTCATGCGCAGCACTGCCTCACGGCGCGCACGATCGAGCAGTGGTTCGTAGGTCTTCACCCGTCCGCCGATAAGCGTGCGCAGACCGGCGATGATGCGCTTGAAGTAGTCCAGCGAGACAACGACGCTGCCGCTGACCAGCGACGCATTACCAACCGTCCAGCTCTCCGGCAGCGCTTCGAAGGTCGTGGTCGGCAGCCCGGCTATGGCTTTTTCGCGGGCGGCGAGCTGACGGAAGTGGCGACGTTCGATAGCGCTGCCGATGAAATAGGCCGTGATCAGCAGGGCGAGCGGCAGCCCGAAGTTGAAGATCAGTTCGATCAGCGCCAGGTCCATCGTCAGCTCGGGCCCGGTTTATTCGATGCGAACGGCGGTGCCGTACGCGAAGAGCTCCGAGGCGCCCTGGGTAATAGAGCTGGTTGCGAAGCGCACGTTGACGATGGCGTTGGCGCCCATCGAACGCGCCTGGGCGACCATGCGCTCGGTCGCCTCCTGCCGCGAATCCTGTAGCAGCTCCGTGTAGCCCTTGAGCTCTCCGCCGACCACGTTCTTGAGGCCTGCCATGATGTCACGCCCGATGTGCTTGGCGCGCACCGTGTTTCCGGTAACCACACCGTAGAATTCGACGATGCGACGGCCGGGCACGCTTTCCGTATTGCTTAGCGTGATGTCCTGAGGTGAAACGAGGTCCATTAGTGCACTCCTGCCCAGGGCGGACGGTTCGGGTAAGCGAGGCGAGTGTATCACCCGGCCGTTAGTAGGCCCGGGCACAGGTCACGATGACGGACGCTGGTCGCCGCTAGCGGTCCAGGTTCACCCTCACCCGGCTCGGACCGTTGTCACCGAGCCCGTAGTAGGTCACGGTTGCCGTGCTGCCTTCGAAGCGCGGCCGTTCGAGCATGTAGACGCCGGGCTTGAGCGGGCGGATGGTTCCCATGTTGCCGAGCGACAGCAGGTCGCCCGCCTTTAGCACCCGACCTCTTTGCAGCAGCCTGTCACGCAGCGCGCGCACGCGGTAAACGGGATCGTACGCATCGGCAATGTCGCCTTCGCCAAGCACCGCACCGCTCTCGTTGGTCATGGTATAGCTAAAGCTTCGCAGTCGCTCGAGGCCGGCCGGAGTTGCGGGGATTGGAATAAGCTCGCCCGCAATGCCGTTGCGAAAATCATAGTTGGTGGCGATACCCGAATAGCGCGAGCTGTCGGGAGTCGTTCTCAGGATATCCGGCATCTCGATGAACGGGCGAAAGCCGCGCAGTGCCGCAAGAATCTCCAGCTCAGACTGAGCCTCATTGATCGAGGCGTCGCGAACCTCGGCGGCGAAGTCGGCTTCGACAAAGCTGAAGTTGCAGCAGTTGATGTCAACCTGGTGTCCGTCGGCGTGCAGGCCGCCTGCGAACATGACGGCGGTTACCGGCCCCGAAAAACCGTCGACCGGTCCGTCGTCGTACTGGCCTGCCGCAAACGTACCGATCTTGTAGCCTGCGACCGGCCCTTCCGTGCGCTCAAGAATCTCGACGTAGGCATCGGCAATCCGGTAGGCCTGGGATTCCGTCAGGCTATCCGGCGGAATGTGCGGAATCGCCGTCGCGCTTCGGTAGCTTTCGAGAAAGGCGTCGACCAGGCTTCGCTCTGTGGGCGACAGGTCGCCGCTGTCTGCGGGCTGCGCTGCGCCGACGCTCGCGAGGAGCAGGCCGGTTGCGAGCATCAGTAGCCGCAGCGCGCTGCCCATGTCGGCTACCAGCTCAGGGTCTCGCCAGGTAGCACGGGTGTGGATGCCGGCAGCCGCCGGGCCCGGGTTTTTTGCTCGAAGGCGTAGCCCAGCGCGAGCAGCCTGGGCTCGCTGAACGCGGGCCCGAGGAACGAGATCGTTACCGGCAGGCCGCGTCCGGTGAATCCGGCGGGCACGATCAGGTCCGGGAAGCCTGTCAGGTTGGCAAGAATGACCGGTGAGCTGCCGCTGCCAGGGGCGCCGTTCGGATTGGGGTCGCGATCGACTCGTCCGGGACGCCGATGGGAGGTTGGGTAGACGATCGCATCCAGTTCTTCCGCTTCCATGATGCCGCCGATGATGCCGCGCATCAGCGGCAGGGCATGGTCCCTGACGGCGACGTACTCATAGTCGTCCAGGTCGCCACTTTCCACCTCATCCATCATCAGCTGCCAGCGGCTGGGATTGGGAATTGCGCCGCTGTCGCGCGACGCGGTGAGCGTCATCGATTGTTCAACCAGCGCCTCCAGCGTCTTCGGATAGTCTTCGCCGGTCGTGGCGAGATAGTCGCGAATCTGCGCCCGGAATTCGCGATAGCGAATCGCCCGGTAGAAACGACCGCGGGCGTCCATCAGCCAGGTCGGCAACTCCACGTCGACGACCTCCGCACCCGCTTTGCGCATCGCTTCCAGGGAGGCTTCGATGACCCAGTCGACCTCCTCGTCACTGCCCATAAAGTCGCGGGCGATGCCGATCTTTGCGCCCTCGAGGGCATCCGCATCGAGAAACTGCGTGTAGTCCTCCTCCACGTGCCCACGGCTCTTGGCCGTTGCCGGATCGGCCGGGTCTTCGCCGGCAAGTATCGCGAGGGATACGGCGACGTCGTATACGCTGCGGCCCATCGGACCGGCGGTATCGAATGACAGGGCCAGGGGAATGATGCCGTCGCGGCTCAGCAGACCATGTGTGGGCTTTAGCCCGACGATGCCGTTTGCGGAAGACGGCCCGCGCACCGAACCGCCGGTGTCGGTACCCAGTGCCAGCATTGCGTAGGCGGCAGCAACCGCGACGCCGCTGCCGCCCGAAGAGCCGGATGGCGAGCGCCGCGTGTCATGCGGGTTGTAGGTGGCGCCCCCCAGCGAGTTCATGGCATCGCCGGAGGCAAACTCGCTCATGTTCAGTTTGCCAAGAATGATCGCACCAGCATCGGTCAGCCGTCGCGTCAGGAACGCGTCGTCCGGAGGCATCGACCCCTCGAGCATGAACGAGCCGGCCGTGGTTGGCATATCGGCAGTGTCGATGTTGTCCTTCAACATCACCGGAATACCGTGCAGCGGCGAGCGACGGCCGCGCTGCTCGCGTTCGCGGTCCATGTCTCTGGCCTGCGCCAGCGCGTTCTGGTTCAGGTAGAGCACCGCGTTCACGGCCGGTCCGGCTTTGTCGTAAGCCTCAATGCGCGCCAGCGCTAGCCGAACCAGCTGCTCGGAGCTGAGCGTGCCGGCGTCGATGGCCGCATTGACGTCAGCGATCGTGGCGTCGGTGTACTCGGCAGTATCCGCCATTGTCGTGGCTGCAATCGCCGTTGAGGTAATGAAAACCACCCATGCCAGCACTCGCTGGCGCACGTTCCGGATCATTCCTGTTCTACTCCTGGCCGATGCAGGCCCGAGTCTACTGGAAGTCACCGGTTCGCGGGCTCATCGGGCCGCCTGTTCCCCTCTGCGATCTCTCTGAGGCAGGCACGCGGCCGGGAGAAATGAACCGGGCAGGCCTGACGTGGATAATGGTTGGCCGGTTACCGGCCTGGAGCCATCCCATGAAAAACTGCCTTCGCATTCTTGTCCTGATGCCCCTGTCGCTGGCGTTCGCCCAGCAGCCGAACGACTACGATTACTTTCAGGCCAATCGCACCATGATACGAAACGGCGTGCAGGCCATTCTGATGTGCAACGGTCTGTTCACCGGGAATCGCAGTCTCGAGCAGGTGTTCGACCAGGAACTGGCTTACCTCGCCGACCCGGTGGGTTCGACCCGGGGTGGCGACTACGTGGTCGACACTGACAAGAAGGCTGTCGCTATCGGCGGCGGAGGGTCCGGACCGGTTATTCGCGCCGCTTTTCGTGAAGGCATTGGTTGCGTAATTCTCTCGCCGGATCAGGATTTCGATGACATCGATTCGCTGCCGTCGCTCGATTTGCCGTATCCCGATGTGGACCCGGCCACGACACCGTGGCCGAACGGCGACCTTGTCGAAGACAAGCTGCTGCCGAACGAGATCGATGCGCGCGCGCTGGATGCCGCCAGCGACTGGGCTTTCGACCGGCCAACTCCGGAACAGGACACGCTGAGTCTGATGGTCGTCTACAAGGGCGATATCATCGTCGAGCGCTATGCGGACGGCGTGGACATGAATACCCGTACCCGCACCTGGTCCACCGCGAAGAGCATTGCCGCAACGCTCATCGGCATGCTGGTTGACGAGGGACGCATGGACCTCGATGAGCCGCTCGGCCTCGAGTGGCTGCCGGCCGTCCGAGCTGCGGAAGACGATCCTCGCAATGCCATCACCCTGCGCCACGTGCTCAACATGTCGAGCGGCCTGTACCCGGTGGACAGTTTCCGCATGGAGTATGCGACCGGTTCGGGTCTCGCCTACTGGGCGGGCGCGAGCTCAATCGAGGGAGCGAAGCGCCGCGGGCTTATTCGTGAGCCGGGCACGTTCTGGGACTATGAGAACTACGACACCCTGCTTGCCGTAGAGGCCATGAAGAAAACGCTCGGTGATGACGATACCTACGCTCAGTTTCCGAGGAAGCGCCTGCTGGACAAGATCGGCATGCGCAATACCCTGCTGAGCACCGATCGCTTCGGCGACTTCATCATGAGCAGCCAGATCTATACCAACGCCCGCGACCTTGCGCGCTTCGGTCTGCTCTACCAGCAGGGCGGCGTGTGGGACGGTGAGCGCCTGGTCTCGGAGGACTGGATCGAATTCGTTACGACGCCGGCGCCGGCGTCGGCCGTCAATGGCAATAACTACGGCGGCCAGTTCTGGCTGGTGCCGGACAGCCGCAATGACGTGCCCAAGTCGGCCTACTCGACGGCCGGGAATCGCGGCCAGTACGTCATCGTCGTGCCGACCCACGACACGGTCATCGTTCGTCGCGGCCTGGATTACGGTCGCCAGGGTTTCAATCGCTGGGACCTGACCCGGGAAGTGCTTAAAGCGATCCCGGAAACTGGCGCCGGCGACTAGGCGAGCGGTCCGAAAAACTGTGCGGCCGGGCACAGGACCGGTCGCGCTTCTCTGTAACCATCGGTGTATGGTTAGGCCGATGAAAACCATGACTGCCCGCCACGTGATTCTCGGGCTCGTCCTGTTCACGCTGGCCGGCTGCCAGCAACTTGACGGCGACTGGGCACCCGCCTGTGACGCATTTGCGGGCGACCGCCTGTCCTTCAGCGCCAGCCGCTACACCTGGGACAAATTCACCGATGCCCGACGCGTAGACAGCGAGGGCGAAGTCATCGATCCGTTTCCCGATTACCCGAAGTCGGGTTTCTTCGAACAGGATGGTGCCGCCATCGTGCTGCTGGATGACTCTGCAGACGAGATCGCTCGCTTCTATATTCATGAAAGCGACGGCGTTACCCACATGCTGACCGCCGCCGAGCAGGCTTCCTACACTGTGGATGGTTCGTTTCCCGACTGCACGCTGCAGCAAACCATTTCGGACTAACGCCACCCCATAAGCCGGACTAACTGGCAAAACTGTGACCTGCTACGCGCTTTGCCGACGTTTGTCGCAGAAAGCTGACGGATGGTTGCTTGTTGCTCCCGGCGCGATTTGATTAGCTGAACTCTAGCGAATCCGGGAACTCCAACGCCTCATGAGATTCATCTTTCAGACACTTGCCATCGTGCTGCTGCTTGCCGTCGGTACCGCCTACGGATCCGAGCGCGACGGCGCGCGAGTAACTCACTCAGAGCCCTTGCGCGAGCTCTTGATTCGACGTCGCGGTGCAGAAACCGATGCGTCGGAAGCCATCCGCGGGCCCGTCTCAATGGGCTTTGACGCGTTGGGCCGGCACTTTGATCTCGACCTCGAAACCAACACCAGCTTGCTGGCGCCCGCGGCGCTTGCCGCGCTCGACAATCGTACCTCCGTGTTGCGCGGTTCGATTGCCGGTGAACCCGGCTCCTGGGCGCGCGTGGTGCTGGTTGACGGCCAGCCAAGCGGCATCCTGTTCGACGGCCAGGAACTCCTCGCCATCGAGCCCGCAGAAGAGGGCGGACGGGAATCGAGAATCTTCCGGCTCGCTGACCTGATGATGAATCCGGGTGCTATGAGCTGTGCGGTGGGTGACGGCCCGCAGACCGGACTGCAGATGTATCAGGACCTTGTCGCCGAGCTGCGACCGCCGGTCGCCCGCGCTGCCGGTGCCATCGAGGAGATCGAGATCGGCGTTCTGGCAGACTCATTGTTTGCCGAAGGCCGCGCGAATCCCGCACAGTCGCTGTTAACCCGTATTAATAACGTTGACGGTATTTACTCCAGCGAACTCGGCGTCCAGATCACCGTGCCGACGGCGCCTACGGTTTTTGATGCGGGCAACGACCCCTTTATCGACGTTCCGGAAGTCGATGGCCGAACCGAAGCCGACGAGCTGCTCGACGAGCTGGCGGACTTCCGTACGGGCAGTGCCGCGCAGCGCGAGTTCGGCCTGACGCATTTGTTCACCGGCCGAGTGCTGACCGGTTCGACCGTCGGCATCGCCTTTATCGGCGTGCTTTGCAACGCCCGGTTTGGCGTTGGCCTGACCGAAGGCTCCCTCGGTGACGGGCCCGGCGAAGTAACCGTCGACAGCCTGATCGCAGCCCACGAAATCGGCCACAATTTCGGCGCGTCGCATGACGGCGAAGTGGGCGGCTCCTGTCCGCTGGCGCCGGCGAACGACTTCATCATGGCGACGCGGGTTAACTTTAATCCCGAGTTCTCCGACTGCAGCAAGGACGTCATGCTGCAAAACGCCGCGGCTGCTGCCTGCATACGAGCGCTGCCGGCCCGGGATATGCGTATCTCCTCCTTCCAGCAGCCGGAAACCGCGCTGCTTGGTACGACCCTGAACCTGACGTTCGCTGCTGACAATCGAGGCTCATCGCCGGTGTCGGACGTCGTGGTCGATTTCGAGCTGCCAGCCAACGTCAGCCTGCTGAGCGTGACGCCCAGCCAGGGCAGCTGTGACAGCGGTGCCGGTACCCTGCGCTGCACGCTGGGCGTTGTCCCCGGCAGCAGCGGTGCGACTATCGTGCTAAGTACCAACACGCTCGCAACCGGCGATGCCACGTTTGTTGCCACTGTGGCTGCGCCCGCCGATGAGTTTGCGGATAACAACGTGGACACGCACGTCGTCACTATCGAACCCGCGGTGAATCTCGTCGTGACCGGCCCCCCTGCTGTCACCATCGATATCGATGCGACGACGGCAGCTAACCTTACGATCCGCAATACCGCGTCGCTCGATGCGACCGACGTCGACGTGGTCGTTAGCGTCGGCCCCGGGCTTAGCGCACAGACCGCGAGCTGGACGGCCGGCAACTGCACCGTCTCACCGCAGTCTGTCGTCTGCACGGCGCGCACACTGGCCGCAGGCACCGATTCGACGCTTAGCCTCGACGTGCAGGGCACGTCCGCCGGTAACCGCGCCTACTCGGTCGAAGTCACGGCGAACGAGACGGACGCGGACGTAACCGACAACAGCGCGCAGGCCAGCGTGACTGTCATTGACCCCAATCGACCCGGCGGTGGCGTTAACTCAACGGACGAGGACGGCGGCGGTTCTCTCGGCCTGCTGCTGCTTGCGTTACTGGGCGGCGCGACCTGGCGCCGCCGCATGATCCGGAAATCCTGCCTCCACTAGTCCGGGTCGGGTTTGCCCTGAACAGCGGCG
>CAZFVT010000017.1:9589-18565 GCA_964522355.1 uncultured Woeseiaceae bacterium
CTCCCGCATCGCCGAATCTATCGCAGGGGCCTGCACTTTCTGCTGCTGGGCTGCGCCATGCTGCTCAGCGCCTGCACCAGCCTTCCTGATGGCACAGAAGCGGTTAACGATTTCGAGCTGGAACGCTATCTCGGCACCTGGTTTGAGATCGCCCGACTCGATCATTCCTTCGAACGCGGTCTCACCGACGTTACGGCAACCTACTCACTTCGTGACGATGGCGGCGTTAAGGTCGTCAACCGAGGCTATGACGTGGATGCCGATGACTGGGACGACGCGATCGGCAAAGCCTACTTCGTCGATCGGCCGGACGTCGGGCGGCTGAAGGTATCGTTTTTCGGTCCGTTCTATGGCGGCTATAACGTCCTGGAGCTGGACGCGGCGAACTACCAATATGCCCTGGTCGCCGGACCTAACCGCTCTTACCTGTGGATTCTCGCGCGGGATCCTGCGATCGACAGGGCCATCGTTGATCGCCTGGTCGAGAAAGCCCGATTACTGGCGTTTCCGGTGGATGAGCTGATCTACGTGACGCACGAACGCCAACCCTGAAACCGCGGGGTCAGTTCGGTAACGGGCTGACCCCGGTGTAATAGGGGTGCAGGGCCACCAGTACGAGAAACACGACGACACTGACCGCGGCAGTGATGCGCTCGCTTTTCAGGCTGGCCCGTGGCGGCTTCTTCCACTCGCTGTCGCGGCGATTGATCAGCGGAATCTCGATCAGCGCCCAGGCGCCCAGCGACGAAAACAGCACGATTGAGCGAATGTCACCGTTCGCCAGAAGATGGGCGGCTGACCACAACATCACGGCCGCCAGCTGCGGATGACGAACGTAACGCCTCAGGTTGGTCCGGGCGTGCGACGCGCCGAACAGGAAGATTGCCGCAAACATCAGCACGAAGGCGAGCGTGGGACCGAAAGCCGGCGGCGCGTAAACGACGATCGGCACGGCATTCCGCCACCCGTAGACGATCAGCGCGAGGCCCAGCAGAACGAGTACGGAGTAGACGCCGCGGTAGGTTTTCTCGCCGACGGCTGCCTTCAGTGCTGCGCAGGACGAGGGCACCACCGACGAAACCAGGTGCACGGAGACGAAGAGCGCAATGCCGAAGATGAGCCAGTTCATCCTTATTGTTCCTGTTTTTTTAGACGGGTGGCCGGGCGTCAGTATAACGAAAGCGGGCATCTGCAACGAAGGCTGGCTTGCCTGCCGTTCACGAGGATCGCAAGCGTCGCGGAATTCTCCTACCATGAGCAGCCGACAGACCGGACCCAAACTCAGGCGTGCCAGATGAGCCAGACCGACGACCTGCTGCGACTCGGCAGGAAATACTCGCCCAAAGACCGGCGACAGATCGATATCAACGCGCTGTACCGCGAGCAATCGCTGAAACGAGCGCTGGTCGGGGGACTGGCTGCGCTCGCCATCCTTAACGTTCTGTGGATCTCGGGGTCCCTGATCCTCGACCAGATCTTCGTGCCGTTCTCGGTGCTGCAGGGCTTCTTCATCGGCCGTGCCGTTCGCCACTACGGCCACGGCATTGACTGGCAGTTCTCCGCACTGGCCGCCGTCATCGCGGCGGTCGGGGCATTCACCGGTTCGTTCCTGGTCGCGCTGTTCCTGACCGGCCGGGAGTTTGACACTTTCGCGCTGTCGCTGGTGACAGAGATTTCCTGGCACACCATCCAGTCGTTCTCGGTGAACACCTTCGGCGCCGTGGGCACTGTTTACGCCGGAATGGCCGCCGTATTGGCGGCATTCTTCGCCCGGCGCAAGCTGGATCGCGACGAGCGCATTGCCCTGCGCCGGCACAACGAGGAAGCGGGCGAATGAGCGAATCCCTTCTGCTTTACGGCGACTCCCGCTCAGGCAACTGCTACAAGATTCAATGGCTGGCAGCGGAGCTTGAGATCAACCACGAGTGGCGCGAGGTCGATATTCTCGCCGGCGACACGCGGACCGAAGAGTTTCTCGCCATGAACCCGAACGGCAAGATTCCGCTGCTCGCGTTATCTGACGGCCGCTTTCTCGCAGAGTCCAATGCGATCATGAGCTACCTCGCCGATGGTCATCCGTTCGCCGGAGAGGACGACTATCAGCGAGCGCTGATCCTGCAATGGCTGTTTTTTGAGCAGTACAGTCACGAGCCCTACATCGCGACGTCCCGCTTCATTATCCAGTACCTTGGCAATCCGCCGGACAAGCAGGCCACGCTCGATGAAAAGCAGGAGCCTGGCTATCGTGCACTCGACGTCATGGAGAAAGCCCTAAATGACAGCGACGGTGACTACCTGCTCGGCAGCACCCTGACCCTGGCCGACATCGCCCTCTTCGCCTACACCCATGTTGCCGACGAGGGCGGCTTCGATCTGTTGAATTACCCGGCAATCAATGCCTGGATCGAAGCCATCCGCGCGCGGCCGCGCTTCGTCGCCATGGCCGCGCCGCGTACATGAAGCTTTTCGTCAGCGGTTTGTCCAACCGGGTCACGGATGCCGAGCTGAAGGCGGCGTTTCTCGACTATGGCGAGGTTCGCTCGGCGACGGTCGTCTTCGACCGGGAATCCGGCCGCTCGCGAGGCTACGGTTTCGTCGAGCTGGCGGAAGAGGCTCGCCTGGAGTCGATGCAGAATATAGAGCTCGACGATCAGTTGCTTGCGGTCGAGCGGAGGACAGAAGATCAAACCCGGAGCCCCACGCCATGAGCAATACGCTTGAGTTCTTCAACGACTACGTAAGCTCTTACTCCTATCTCGCCAATCACGAGATATTGACGCTGGAGGGGGTCGAGATTCGCTACCGGCCCTTCTTCCTCGGTGGCGTAATGCAGGCTACCGGCAACCGGCCACCCGGCACCGTGCCGGCAAAGGGTTCTTACCTGGGTCGTGACCTCGCACGCTGGGCGCGTCGCTACGGCATTCCGTTCAGGTTCAATTCCGTCTTCCCGCAGAACACGCTGTCTGCCCTGCGACTCGCTCTCGTTGCCCAGGAGCGCGACGAGTTTCAACCGCTGCACCAGAACCTGTTCAACGCGATGTTCGTCGAAGACCGGAACTTGAGCGAGGTCGACGTTCTGTCGGAGATTCTCGATGCAAGCGGACTCGATGCGGCAAGCTATCTGTCGGCTATTGAGGAGGAAGCAATAAAGGCCCAGCTAAAGGCAAACACCGAAGAAGCGGTTGCTCGAGGTGCGTTCGGCGCACCCACACTTTTCGTCGGCGAGGAGATGTTTTTCGGCAACGACCGCTTCGATTTTGTGCGTGAGGCACTCGCGGCCGGATCCCGGTGAGCGCCTGGTTAGCCGTTGGCCGCCTGTGACGTGTAGCGGCTGTCCGCCGGCAGCTCGGCCAGCTGGACGGCGACAAGGTCATCGACCTTGCGCAGCGTATCGCTGCCGCTGACAAACAGCGGCGGGTTGCGCCGCAGTAACCGCCAGTCTCTCGATTTCAGTACCCGGACCAGGTGCGACATGTTCTTCTTGATGGCCGAGATATACGGGTTCTGGCCTTCGTAAAGCACCTCGATGTAGCGATAGGCGCGGTTGAACTTGGTCTGCAGGCGCTCCTTCGTGACTTCCTGATAGAAGGCCGGGGTCTTGCGCAGTAAGTCGGTACCCGACTCGTAGCGCACCTGGACCTGCCCCGGCGATTCGCTCTCGATGGCGACCCCGCCCAGCACGAACTCCTTGAACAGCCGATCGCGACACTTCTCGAGGTAGCAGCGGTCGGCCATCTGCGCAATGAGATCCGCGGTGCCCAGCAGATGACCGCAAATCGCATCTCGCGGATCATCGAGTTCGATGTCATCGAGGTTCACCTCATAGCCGGTGAAGTGCACGATCATGCTGCTGATGGAGGCATATCTCGCCAGTCCGTTCTCCGGCAGGTAGCGTCGCAGGAAATCGGCGCTGCGGCTGACGTGTTGCAGGGTGAACTCGGCACCGTTCTGGAAGGCGCTGTCGCGTTCCTTGTGGCGGATGTATCCGGAGTCATGAAACAGCGAGGTAATGATCGTCATGGTGACGCGCTCGGCGCCTAGGCGATCAGCCTCATCCGCACTCATTTCGTAACCCGCGATCAGCCGCGCCAGGGCAAGCGTCATGTCCAGCGTATGCTGCATGTCGTGATACGTCGTGTCACAGCCGAGATAGCCGGGATAACGCCCGGTAAACAGGCGCTCGAAATCGTAGAAGGCCAGCCACAGCTTGTCGAAAGCTACGCCCGGGAAGGTAACGGCAAACAGCTCGTGAACGGCATCACGAACGGCAGCCGGGTTCGAGACCTGCACGGTGTTGGTTACGTCGTAGTCGTTGCGTCTGTCGGGAGACATCAACCTTTTCTTATTATTCTTTGTTGTTGAGCCTGTAGCCAGGGACGTTATGGCCTGTCGCTGCATGTAGCTGTTCTGCATCATGCGTTTGCTGCCATGAATCGCCGCCCGATCACTCCGGGACATCCCCCCGGCGAATCACGATCATACACTGCGGGTGACAATCGGCCAGTGGCATATTTGACAATAATGCCGGGATTCGGCGGCTCACGCGGCTTCCTTGCCTCAAAGGTCGAACTCCGCCACGACCGGCGTGTGATCCGAGGGTCGGTCCCAGCCTCGCGGCTCGCGATCGATGTAGCTCGCCCGGCAGCGCTCCGCGAGCGGCGTGCTGGCCAGTATGAGGTCGATGCGCAGGCCGGCGTTGCGACGAAAGGCGGCCGCCCGATAATCCCACCAGCTGAACTCCGGGTCTTCGGAGAACTTGCGGAAGACGTCGACAAATCCCAGTGCCAGCAACGCCTTAAGCGCAGCACGCTCCGGCGGGCTGCAGAGAACGTCTTCGCCCCACTTCTCCGGGTCATAGACATCGCGGTCTTCCGGGGCAATGTTGAAGTCGCCGAGCACGACAACGTCTCTGTGAGTCTTGAGCTCCTCAGTAAGGAAGCCCGTCAGGGCGGCAAGCCAGTCGAGCTTGTACCGGTACTTGTCCGACTCCAGGCTCGATCCGTTCGGCACGTAGAGGTTAACGACCCGTACACCGTTCACAGTAGCGGCGAGGATGCGCCGCTGCGGATCGTCGAAACCGGGAAAGTCAGTGACGACGTCAACGACTTCGTCCCGCGAGATCATTGCGACGCCGTTGTAGGTCTTCTGGCCGCTGGCTCGGGAGGCGTAGCCAAGTGTCGCGATCTCGTCGGCAGGGAACGCCTCGGTGACCTGCTTGATTTCCTGCAGAGCCAGTACGTCAGGTGATGCCGACTCAAGCCACGCCTTTACGTGCGGCAGGCGAACGTTGAGCGAGTTGACGTTCCAGGTCGCTATCTTCACGCCGCCAGACCGATACCACTCATCAAGCGTGGGCCGGCGTCCGCGGAATGCAACGAAGGCATCCATGATGTCCCTGCTGCCGCCGACCTCGAGTATTTCCGAACGGAAGCGTGCCGCCGTCGTGACGTCGAACAGTCCGGATTCCTCGAAGGCCGAAAATGCATCCGCGGCGAGGACCTCGGCCCACTTGTAGCTGTAGTAACCTGCGGCATAGCCGCCGGCAAAGATATGCGAAAAACTCATCGGGAAGCGATTGAAGTCGGCATGGCGAATGACCGATACCGTTTGCTGGATCTCTTTCAGGAAATCCAGCGCACGCGCCCCCAGTTCGGGCCGGTACTCGGCGTGCAGCCGGAAGTCGTAGAGCGCGAACTCGAGCTGCCGAATCATGGCGATTGCAGCGCCGCAGAATCGGCTGGCATTGAGCTTGTCGAAAATCTCGCGCGGCAGCGGTTCGCCGGTATCGCTGTGTGCCGATGCCTCGCTCAGGACTTCGTAGGACCAGGCAAAGTTCTCCATGAACTGACTGGGCAGTTCGACAGCGTCCCAGGGCACGCCGTTGATGCCGGCTATGCTCGGGTAGTTCACCCGGGTCAGCAGGTGGTGGAGCATGTGGCCGAACTCGTGGAACAAAGTCACCATGTCGTTATGGCTTAGCAGAGACACACCGTTGCTGTCTGGCGGGGAGAAGTTGCATACCAGGTAGCCGACCGGCAGCACCGGGTTGTCGTTGAAGTCCATGCGAACGACGCACTCGTCGACCCAGGCGCCCGAACGCTTGCCCGGGCGTGCGAAGAGGTCGGTGTAAAAGCCGCCAATCAGTGAGCCGTCCTGATCGTGAAGTTCGTAATAGCGGACCGTGTCGTGCCATGCGCTGACGTCATCGACCGGCGTGACCCGGACCTGGTAGAGCTTCTCCGCCAGTCGAAACATGCCATCGGCGACCCGCGAGACCGGCAGGTACTGGCGGATGATTTCATCGGAAACGGCGTAGCGCGTTTCCTTCAGCTTCTCGAGGTAGTAGTTGACGTCCCAGGGATCAATCTCGCGTCCGGCCAGCTCCGCAAGGTCTGCAAGCTCTGCCTTTGCTGCATCGCGCGTCCGATCCGCGAGTTCCGTCAGGAACTCGACAACCTCCGCGACACTTGCCGCCATCTTGGTGGCGAGTGAGTAGTCCGCGAAGCTGTCGTAGTCGACCATGTTCGCCAGCTTGTGGCGCATGGCCATAATCTCGTCGATGATCGCCGCGTTGTTCCAGTCCGGGTTGTCTGCCTCATCGGAGGCGCGCGTGGCCCAGGCCCGGTAGAACCGCTGGCGCAGTTCCACATCGTCGGCATGCGTCATCACGGCCTGGTAGGTCGGGAAGTCAAGCGTCAGTCGATACCCGGACTCTTCTGCTGCCTCAGCCTCGGCGCGCGCTCGTTCCCGGATCGCGGTCGGCAGGCCCGCGAGCTGATGCTCGTCGTCCAGCCGCAAAAACCAGGCATCGGTCGAGTCACGGACGTTCTGTTCGAACTGCGACTGAACCTTGGCGAGCTCCTGGCGCAACTGGCGAAACTCCGCCTTCTCGTCGTCCGGCAAAGCGACGCCTGCGAGTCGGAACTCGCGCAGGTTGTGCTCGATGACCTGCCGACGCTCCGCGCTGGCGTTTTCGCCCAGCTGCTCCGACAGGCTTTCGAAGGCCCTTTGCAGAACCGCGTTCTGTGACAGCTCGGACAAATGCGCCGTGACGGCGGCAAGGCAGTCGTTGTAGGCTTCGCGCCAGTCGTCGTCGCCCATCACGTTGTGCAGGTGGCCGATCGGCGACCACACGCGTCCGAGCTCGTGGCTCATGCCCTCCAGCGAGGGTACGAGCTCGTCGAACGTTGGCGTCGGGTTGTTGTCGATCAGCTCTCGGAGCTTTTGGCGATGCGCTGAGATAAGCTCTTCGATGGCCGGCAACGCGTGTTCGGGCCGGATGTCCGCGAACCGCGGCAGTGCGGACGTATCGAGTAAGGGATTCATAGTAAGGGTGTTGTGGGGTCCTGCGGGATTTCGCAATGTTATCACAGGGGGGCGAAGCCGCCCCCGGCTAGAAGCGGGAAGATAAACGTGACGACGAAGTACGATGTGCTCGTAATCGGTGGTGGAAGCGGCGGTCTGGCGTTTGCCCAGCGCGCTGCCGAATACGGCGCCAGGGCGGCCGTTGTTGAGTACAAGCCCCTGGGTGGAACCTGCGTAAACGTCGGTTGCGTACCCAAGAAAATCATGTGGTACGCGGCACATCACATGCATGAATTCGCACTGGCGAAAACGTTCGGTTTCGATGTTGATGTTCGTGGCCACGACTGGGGCGCGCTCAAGGCCAGTCGCGATGCCTACATCGAACGTCTCAACGGCATCTATGAGGGCAACCTCAGCAAAAAGGACATCGACGTTATCAACGGTGAGGCGCGTATCGTCGATCGTCACCGTGTTGAGGTCGACGGCCAGACCTATGAGGCCGAACGAATCGTCATCGCGGTCGGCGGCCGGCCCATCGTGCCGCGGATACACGGTGCCGAGCACGGCATAACCTCTGACGGTTTCTTCGAGCTGGAATCGCAACCCAAACGCGTCGCGCTGGTCGGGTCCGGCTACGTAGCCGTGGAGCTTGCCGGTGTGTTTGCGGCGCTGGGGTCTGAGACGACGGTGCTGGTGCGAAAGGACGGCGTGCTCAGAAGCTTGGATCAGATGCTGCGCGATGAGCTGCATCTTGCCATGGAAGATCAGGGCATACGGCTCGAGACGGCGGTCGTGCCGCATGCGCTCGAGAAGGACGGCGACGAGCTGAGCCTGGTCGCTGAGGACGGGCGCAAGTTTGGTCCCTTCGACTGCGTCATCTGGGCGGTTGGCCGCGCACCGAACACCGAAGAGCTGAACCTCGAAGGCGCGCTGATCGAGAAAGACGGCTATGGCTTCATCCCGACAGACAAGTTCCAGCAGACCAACGTCGAGAACGTTTTCGCCATTGGCGACGTTACCGGTCGCGAAGCGCTGACCCCGGTTGCCATTGCCGCCGGCCGCCGGCTGGCAGATCGCATCTACGGCGGTATGGACGGCCGCTACCTGGAATACCACACGATTCCCACCGTGATATTCAGTCATCCGACCATAGGCACCGTGGGCCTGACCGAAGACGAGGCACGGGCCGAATACGGTGACGACAACGTCAAGGTCTACCGCTCCCGATTCAATCCGATGATCTATGCCCTCGGCGAACACAAGCAGCCTGCGGCAATGAAGCTGATCGTCGCCGGGGAAGACGAGCGTGTCGTCGGCTGTCACGTGTTCGGCGACGGTTCCGACGAGATGCTGCAGGGCTTTGCCGTTGCGATTCGCATGGGCGCGACGAAGAAGAACTTCGACGACACGGTGGCCATTCACCCGACCAGCGCCGAAGAGCTCGTGACGATGCGATAAGCAATCGCCGGCGGTGGGAGAACCGGGAGGCAGAACAATGGCGATGGGCGTTGAGGCCGTTCTGGAAACGTTGCGGCACAACCTCGAGGCGGGGAGCGGGCTGGATGTCCAGGTCGGTCGGCAACACCCGTCCGGCGACGGCTTGCTGGTTTTTCCCTATCGTTTGTCGTTTCCTGCCGAGCTGCAACGGATGCCTGCGGCTGGCCAGGGCCA
>CAZFVT010000018.1:0-18287 GCA_964522355.1 uncultured Woeseiaceae bacterium
CGGTGTTCAAGTACAGCGGCAGCGGCTGGGCGACCTTGTTCGGCTGGCTGATCTGGAACGACTGGCCGATGCCCCAGGTGTTTGCCGGTGCTTTCGTCGTGATTGCTTCGAACGCGCTCATCATCTGGCGCGAGAGCCGGGGCCGCCGAATCACCGGCGCCCGGGTCCGCGCGAAGTTCTGAACCCGCGCTGCAGGTGGTTCAACCGCTGCCACAACGGATCTGCCATGCAGACTGGAGTCTGGATGCGAAAAAACGCTGGCTGTGCGTCGCGGAGCGCGTCCGGGACAGCTACCGGATTGCCGCGCCGGCCCCGGTCGGCGAGCTGACCACCCTTCCCGAACGGCTGCGGCATCCGGACGACGCGGCGGCGGTGTTGCTCGGCCTCGATTGTCCGATCGGCATCCCGGCGGCCTACGCGAGCCTGGTGGGAATCGAGGATTTCGGCCGCTGGTTACCAGAGCTCGGCCGCGGACGGTGGCAATCCTTCTTCGACGTTGCCCGGGAGGCCGGAGAGATTCGCCCGGAGCGCCCCTTCTATCCCTACAACTCGCAGGGCGGGCGCCGGCGTGCCCAACTCCTTGACGGTCTGGGCCTGGCTGACAACGACGACCTGCTGCGCCGCTGCGAACGCCGGACCGGCACGCGCGGGAGCGCTGCGGAATCGCTGTTCTGGACGCTCGGCGCGAAGCAGGTCGGCAAGGCTGCCATCTCCGCCTGGCGAGACTTTTTGCAGCCAGCCGTCGCCGAGGCGCCAACGGCACGGCTCTGGCCTTTCGACGGCGACCTCGAGTCGCTCTGCGCCTCGCCGGGGCTGATTATTGCCGAGACCTATCCCGCCGAGTCCGGTCTGCACGTCGGGCTGCCCCCGGCCGGTCGCGGCTGGAGCAAGCAGAAGTCCGCGGATCGAGCAGCGCGAGGTGCTGAGATTGTGGCCTGGGCCGAGCGGCGGGGCGTCACGCTCGGCGCGGAACTCGTCGCACAGATCAACGACGGCTTCGGCCCGCACAAGTCCGGGGAGGATCCCTTCGACAGCCTGGTCGGCGTCGCCGGCATGCTGGAAGTCATGCTGGGCTATCGCCCTGACAGCCCTGCCCTGTCGGCGGTCGAAAAGCGCATCGAAGGTTGGATATTCGGCCAGTCCTGAGCCTGCAGTCTGGCCGCCACCTGTGCCCGCGGTTACCATGCGTGGATGAACGCAAACCAATTCACGCGCCTGACCAAGCGCCTGCGGCGCAAGACCGGCACGGCCATTGCCGACTACGGCATGATCGACGACGGTGACCGGGTCATGGTCTGCCTGTCCGGCGGCAAGGACTCCTACACCCTGCTCGACATGCTGCTCGGCCTGAAGGTCAGCGCTCCCATCGATTTCGACATCATCGCCGTCAATCTCGATCAGAAGCAGCCCGGCTTTCCGGAAGACGTGCTGCCCGGCTATCTAGAGGACCTCGGCGTCGACTACCGCGTCGTTGAGGAAGACACCTACAGCGTAGTCCTCGACAAACTGAAGCCCGGCAAGACAATGTGCTCGCTCTGCTCGAGGCTGCGCCGCGGCATTCTCTACCGCACGGCGGGCGAACTGGGCGCAACCAAGATTGCCCTTGGTCACCACATGGATGACCTCGTGGAAACGCTGTTCCTGAACATGTTCCACGGCTCCCGTTTGAAGACCATGCCGCCGAAGCTGATCAGCGACGACAAAAAGAACATCGTCATCCGCCCGCTAATCTACTGCCGCGAAAAGGAGATCGCGCGTTACGCGAGAGAGCGGGCGTTCCCGATCATTCCCTGCAACCTCTGCGGGTCGCAGACCAACCTGGAGCGGGTCCGCATTAAGGCCATGCTCTCGGAGTGGGAGAAGGAATCGCCGAACCGGGTGGTGAGCATCTTCAAATCGATGCAGCGGGTGACCCGCAGTCATATGCTCGATACGGACCTGTACGACTTTGCCGGGCTTGGCCTCGAGCAGGCGGAGGAACTCGAGGAGCTGGATATCGCCTTCGATCCGCCTCCCATTCAGGCGGCCTGAGGAAACCGGTCGAGCGGCTGCTGCAGGTTCCGTTCTGCACAACAGCCGCGGCGTATTCCCCTGACAGGAACCGGGCGCGGCTCTAGGCTGTTAGTGAGGGCAGCAGTCAATCGCTGCCAGGGGGAATAACATGGCTGATACGCCAGAAGACCGGGACGACAAGCCCACCGTATCCAGACGGGCGTTCCTGGGCACATCGGCAGGTGCCGCTGCCCTGCTGGGTGGCGGGGCTTCCGCTGAACCGCAGTCGACGGCGGCGAGCGACGCGCCGGCAGAGCCGAGCGCCGGGCAGCTTGCCCGCGACACGGGGAGTGCATCGCCCGCAGCGGCCCCGGAAAGAGCCGTCAGGCGCCCCGGTTCGGACCTAATGGTGCAGGTCCTTCATGACCTCGGCATCGAGTTCGTGGCCGCCAACCCGGCCTCGAGCTTCGAGGGCATCCAGGAATCGATCGTCAACTTCGCAGGCAACGGCCGGCAGCCGAACCAGATGCCGGAGTTCATAACCGCACTCCACGAAGAGTCCTCCGTGGATATGGCACACGGCTATGCCAAGGCCGAAGGCAAACCGATGGTGGCGATGATTCACGGCACGATCGGCCTGATGCACGCCTCCATGGCGATCTACCAGGCCTATCAGACACAGACTCCCGTGGTTATCGTCGTTGGCCGCGACGATACGAACTTCCTGCGCGCGCAGTCGGCCAATGACGTCGCCGGCATCGTGCGCTCCTACACGAAATGGGACACGCGACCGGAAACTCTCGAGGACGCCCTCGATGCGCTGCAGGAATGCTACCGGCAGGCCATCACACCTCCCTGCGGCCCGGCGTTAATCGTTGTCGACGCGGAACTGCAGAAACAGGAAGCCGGCGACCTTGAGGTGCCCGCGTACCAACCGCCAAAGATCAAAGGCATCAGCAACCGGCAGGCAAACAGGCTTGCCGATTCGCTGCTCTCGGCGAGTAACCCACACATTGCGGTTGGCCGGCTGCGAACGCCGGCGGGCATCGACGGCGCCGTTGCGCTCGCCGAACTGATCGGCGCTTCCGTGTCCACGCGGGCCTGGATTGAACCGATGAGCTTTCCGCAGTCCCACCCGCTTTGCGGTGCAGGCGCCGACAGGAATTACGACTTCGTGCTGGGTCTCGAAACCGGCGGCGCCCAGGCCTCCATTATCGGTCCGCACAGGCGCACGAACCGCGGCCGCGATGAGACCGGCATCGGCTACGGCTTTATTCGCAAGCCGCCGACCCCCATGACCGGCCCTTACGCACCGCCACCGCCGGGTGAAAATGACATGACGGCCGATGCGGAGATCAGTCTGCCGCACATCATCAGCGAGCTGTGGAACCGCCTGTCACCGGACAATCAGCCGGCTATCGACCGTCGCCTGCGGCTCAACCGGGACGCCAACCAGGCGGCGCGGGTGGCGACCCTCGAAAAAGCGCTCGAAGCGCGCCGGCGCGGCTGGAGTCAAAGCCCCATAAGCCTGGCTCGCCTGTACGCCGAATTGTGGACCGTTATTCGCGACGAAGACTGGTGCCTCGCCTCACCGACACAGTTCTCCAGCGGCCACAATCGCGTGCTCTGGGAGCATTCAAAGCCATACAGCCACCTTGGCATGCAGGGCGCCGGCGGACTGGGTTACTGCATCGGCGCCTCAACGGGTGCCGCGCTGGCCGCCAAGCACCGTGAACGGATCGTTCTCAACGTGCAGACGGACGGCGACCTCAACTACGTGCCGGGCGCACTGTGGACCGCGGCGCACCATGAGCTGCCGATGCTCGTCGTGATGCACAACAACCGCGCCTACCACCAGGAGTTCATGTACGCGCAGTACCTCGCGGGTGTCCGTGGCCGTGGCGGCAATCGCGCCCACATCGGCACGACCTTTCGCAATCCGGACATCAGCTACGCGAAGCTTGGCGAAGCCTATGGCGTCGAGAGCGAAGGCCCGATCGACGATCCCGACGCGCTGCTGCCGGCCCTCGAGCGTGGCGTCGCTGCCGTCAAGGAAGGCCGCCCCTACCTGATTGATGTTTTGACCCAGCCACGATGAAGAAACTGCTGCGAATCCTTGCTGTCTGCCTGGCCATGGCCCTGTCAGGCGTCGTCGCCGGTGCCGCCGACGTGGCCAACGGTGAGCGGCAGTACTACGAATTTGGCTGCTATGGCTGCCACGGCTACAACGCCACCGGCGAACGGCCGCTGATCCCGATTGAGGGCGGCATCCTGTCCAACGAAACGCTGTTCCTGAACTACCTGCGCCTGCGCAGCGACCTGAACCCGGTCAATCCCAAACGGACCATGCCGAACTACTCCATCGACACCTTAAGTGACGAGGCGGCACGCGACATCTACGCCTACCTCGCCTCGCTTTCCGACACGCCGCCGGACCTCGAAGACATCCCGGCGTTCCAGCTGCTGCTCGACGATGCCCGGACGCGGCTGGACGACGAAGCGGAGAATCGTTGACATGAAAAACTCCCTCATGGCGCTGATCGCCTGCGTCGGGTTGCTGCCCGTCGCCCATGCGCATCATTCCCACGCCAGCCTGAACAAGAACGACGTGCGCACCTACACGGGCGTCGTCAAGCGCTATAGCTGGACCATGCCGCACGTGTTCCTGAAGATCGACGCGCCCGACGCCGACGGCAAGGTCGTTGAATACACCGTCGAAGTGCTGCATCCGCCGGCGATGGCGCGCAACGGCTGGAGTCGCGACTCATTCAAGACGGGCGATCGCATCACCTGGGAAGGCGCGCACGACAAGAACCTGGAGCGTCACTACACGGGGCTTAACTGGGCCGAGCGGGCCGACGGTACGCGCCTCGGTATGGATCCGGACGCCGTGGCCATGGAGGCCGTCCCGTCGACCGACTTCACGGGCCTGTGGAAGCGTCCGGAGATATCCAAGGGCTTCAAACCGCATTACACGCCGCCGGAGGGCTGGCCGCTGTCGCCGACCGGGCAGGCGCTGGTGGACGGCTTTCACGAATCTCAGAATCCGATGATTGCCTGCGGCAATCCCGGCCCGCCCAAGGCGATGATCCTGCCCTACCCGATGAACCTGACGCGGCCGGACGAGAACACCGTGGTGATCGAACGGGAGCTGATGCTGGAGAAGCGCATCATTCACCTGAACGGCACCGGCACAGCGGGCGAGCCGAGCAAGCTTGGCTTTTCAACCGGGCGCTTCGAGGGCGATGAGCTCATCGTCGAAACGACAAACTTCATTGCCGATCCCTGGGGCACCCATACGGGCATCGACTCCAGCGAGCAGAAACACCTGGTTGAGCGCTTCAGGCTGTCTGACGACGGCCTGCACCTTTACGCCAGCATCACGGTCACGGACCCGGTCTACCTCGCCGAGCCGGTAACCTTTGAGCACCAGTGGTACAAGCTCGCCGATCGCGACGTCATCCAGGCGCCGTGCACGATGGAAGCCGCGCGACTGTACATAGAGGCCGGTTTCGACGACCAGGACGATTAGACGACTAGTCAGCCCTGCCTGCAGCAGCCGTGAAGGTCCAGGCATCGGTGATCTGGCGAAACGCGCCGGGCTCGAGTTCGTTCAGAAGCTTCGGCCCGCCCGCGGCATCCATGATGGGCCCGAAGTGCTCCTCTCGTGCCTCGTATTGTTCCCGATCCGCGTAGTCGGTCATCAGCAGTACGACCGTGTCATCCTCTGAGTCCCGGTCAACCAGCAGTCGATAGCCGGCGATGAAGCCTTGCGCCAGGGCTTCCCGACGATACTTCGCCCAGTTGCTCTGATAGTAGTAAAGCGTCTCCTCGACGTGACCGTCTATGACTTTCACGACGTCAACGGACGTCACGGTCTCGGCCAGGCCGATGCCACTCTGCAATAGCCCCAGTGCCAGAACGATGAGCTTCTTCATTTCGCCTCCCCGCGTGCGAACGAGTATGGATACCCTGTTTGAAAAGAGCATCGGGCATTCGTTCCGCGAAACGCTCCGACAGCATCGCCTTGCAGGCGCGATCGTCGCGACTAGTATCAGGGTAGATTCAGATTCAAACGGCCATTCGCATGCACCGATTTCCTCTGCCTCGTCACACACGGCCGCTTTTGATTGCCGCCTGCCTGCTGAGCCTGACCGCTGCCGCATACGCCGATCTGCCCGACTGGAGCGGCGTCTGGGAGCGCTACGAGGGCAACGGGGGGATGTTTGACGTCGAGACGACCGTGCCGCCGGACGGTCGCGCCGGTAGTCCGGGAGTAAGGCAGCACCCGCCACTCACCGAAGCCTGGGAGACTCGCTACAGAGAAACTTTGGAGCGGGTCGCCGACGGACGCCTGCCTGACCCCATCTCGATCTGCGGTACACCGGCCGGCTATCCCAGGCTGCTCGCGCTGCCCGACGTCTACGAATTTATCGTGCGACCGGAACAGACCTGGATCATTACCGAGAACGGACCGAACATCATGCGCATCTACACCGACGGTCGCGGGCACGCGCCGCCTGAGGAACGCTGGCCGACGTTTACCGGTGACTCGGTTGGCGGCTGGGAGGGAGACAGGCTGACGTTTTCGACGGTCAGTATGATGGGTGACGCGCATACGATTCTCGACCGCAGCGGACTGACCCTGAGCCAGGACGCGAGTATCCGGACAACGATGTTTTTGACCGACGAGGGTCTGCTGCGCGCCGAACTCGAGATCACCGACCCGCAGGCGCTGAGCGAACCCTGGCGAGTTTCACGCCACTTTCGACGGTTGCCGCCCGGTACCCGCGCCTACGACTACGCCTGCGCCGAGAACAACCGCAACCCCATTACCTCGTCGGGGCAGACCCTGACGCTTGGGCCGGATGGCGAGGTGATCGATAAGGTGATTGAACAATGAAGATCTGGCAAGCGAGCCTTGTTCTACTTTGTCTGTCGCTGGCGCTGCCAGCACCGGCGCACCACTCCAGCGCCATGTTCGACAAAGCGACAGTTCGCGAAGAGACGGCGATCGTGCGGGAGTTTCAATGGACCAACCCGCACGTCTGGATTCAGATCCTGATTGAGACTGAGTCCGGCGAACTCGAGGAATGGAGTATCGAGGGTGGCGGCACGAACACGCTGTTTCGCCGCGGCTGGCGACCAAACTCCTTCAAAACCGGCGATGAAATCCGGATTCGCTTCAACCCGATGCTGGACGGCTCACCGGCGGGCGGCTTCGTAGCTGCCCGACTCGCCGATGGAACGACCCTGGGAAGCTGGTAATTCCTGAGAAGGATCCCAGGCAATCACGCGGCCTGATCAGGCCGCGTTAGCCTCCGCGTCGCGAAGCGTGCGTATGCCCTTTTCCAGGGTCTCGCAGAACGGCGCGACGTCACCCTCATCCATGACCGTCGAACAGACGCCGAGAAACCCAGGTGACAGCCAGTAGCCTTGCTGCACCATAAAGCGATGGAGACCGCTGCTGCGGTAGGTAGCGCCCCGCGGCGCCACGTCGGCAAGCGCTGGTTCGCGAAAGTCGACGGCGAAGATGGAGTACTGGCCCTGCACGTCAGCGTCGACGTCGTTGGCTTTGAGCACGGCCGCCAGCTCGTCGCGAAACAGTGCGCCGATGCCGTTAAGCCGTTCGAACGCAGCGGCGTCCGTCATCGCCATGGCCGCGTGGCCCGCCGCCATGCTGACCGGGTTGGCGTTGTAGGTGCCACCATGAGGCAAACGCGCCTTGCCTTCATCGGCCTCGAAGACAGACATCACTTCGGCGCTGCCGGCCACCGCACCCACCGGGAAACCGCCGCCGATGATCTTGCCCAGGGTCGTCAGGTCGGGCCTCAGGCCGATCTCGCCCTGCATACCCGCCATGCCGGCCCGAAAAGCGACAACCTCATCAGCTATCAACAGGGCGCCGGTCCGGTCGCAGAACTCCCGCAGCATCGCCAGGTAGCCATCGGGAAAGGGATGTCGTGACATGCCGATACCCAGCGGGTCTACCAGTACGCCGGCGAGCTCCTCGCTGCGAGACTCAAGTATGCGCCTCGCGGCATCAACGTCATTGGGCGGCATGACCACCACGCTGCCCAGGACTCCCTGCGGCGTCCCGCGACAGTAGCCCTGCGACATCGGATCGCCGTCAGCAGGGTTGGTCGGCGGCACGCCGAGGCTGACCTCGGCGAAGTCGTAGGAACCGTGATAGGCGTTCTCACACTTGGCGAGGAGCGGACGGCCGGTATAGGCCCTGGCCGCCTTGATCGCCTTCATGACCGCCTCGGTACCGGAGTTCATAAAACGAATCTTGTCGAAGTTCGGGTTGCGATCGCAGAGTAATGCCGCCAGCTCGAACTCTGCCTCGCTGGCGAAACAGTAACCCGTGCCACGGGCCGCCTGGGCCATGGCTGCCTTGAGCACTTCCGGATGGGCATGCCCGTGCAGCATCGAGGTGTAGTTGTTGTTGAAGTCGAACAGCCGATTGCCGTCGACATCCGTCACGTACTTGCCGCTGGCGCTCGCGGCGTAGATCGAATAGGGAGCAATGCGGATGGTGCTCCGGGAACCGCCATCCGTGAGCACCCGCTGGGCCCCCTCGAAAAGTGCGGCCGACTCGGACTCAGGATTCGGGTAATGCATGTCTCACTCCCGGCGTTCAGGCGACACCGAATTTTTGGAGTCTATGCCTGCGACCCAGATGCTTCAAGACGGTGCGCATGGCTGGGCGAAAGTACCAACTTGGTGCACCGTACTCGGCGTTTACCTGCAGCTTGTTGCAGCAAATGCCATGAACAACAAGCACATGCATAAATCAGGCCTTACGGCGGAAGCTGGCACGGATCGTGCAACAACAGAGGTAACAGTACTGCCATACAGATATGCAACGCTCGTCTCCTGTTGGCGACTCCACTGTAAATGCAACAACTTAATGAAATGACTACCCGGACACCCAAGATGTCCTTGCGCGGCCTGCGAACGTTCTGTGCCGCGGCAAGAAATGAGAGCTTCCGCATCGCCGCGGACGAGCTCTTCATCACCGCGTCCGCCGTCAGTCACCAGATCAAGAATCTCGAGCAGGAGCTCGGGCAGCCGCTTTTCGTGCGCACCAGCCGGGCACTCCGCCTGACCGAGACCGGGCGTGCGATGTTCGAAGAGGCCTGCCCGCTGATGACCCAGCTCGATGCCATTGCCGGCAAATACCGCGCCACGAACACACGGCGGACGCTGCGAGTCTCGGTGCAGCCGTTCTTCGCGAGCGAACTGTTCGTACCAAAGCTCAACGAATTTACCGAGCGCTTCCCGGAGCTCGACCTCACGGTCGACACGAGCGACGAAACCTCGGAGAAGCTGCCGGCGAATGCCGATGTTGCGATTCGCCTGTTCAAATCGCCGCCGCGCAACGCCGAGTTTCTCTTCCCGCTGCGGCTGCTGCCGGTCGGTTCCCCGGAGTTTCGCGACAGCGTGGTCCTCGACAAGAAACGCATCAAGAGCCGCTTCCCGATCATCGTTCACGAAACCCGTGCGAACGCGTGGCAACAATGGGCGCGGATGACCGGCATCAAGCTGCCGGACAACAGCAACGCCATCCGCCTGGACTCTATGATCGCCGTCGCGCGGGCCGCCCAGCGCGGCATCGGTGCCGCACTGGTGCCGGTGGCCTTAAGCGAAAGGTGGCTTGAATCGGGGAGCCTTGTGCCGATCTTCGATGACGAGCTGGACTCCGAGGATGGCTACTACCTGATCTGCCGCGAAGACAAGGCGGGCAACCCCGACGTGAAGGTACTTCGCGACTGGGTGTTACAGAATTTCGATGACGCCAGATGAAAAAAATTCATCTCTGCGTCAATTTTTTTTCGTTTGTGAGCAAAGTGTCGAAGACCTAAAGTTGAATCGTCGGAGCAGTTAACGCCTGGCTGCAAAGCCAAAGACTGCAGGCAACAGCCGACACGAAGTACCGAGTTGCATGCCGACCGTTGGGCGATACCTAGGACGATCGCCAGACCTGCAACGGACGGACCGAGCCGCCCCGCACTCCCCCCCGCGGGGCGGCTTTTTCTTTTTTCGCTCATGAATCGTTCGTACCTGGTTTGCCAGCGGCAGGCGTGCGCGGCGCTGCACACTGATCCTGTACGACAGTTCTATGACACTGGCGGTGACTTTTTCTCACCGCAGCCTTGTGTTTTTTTCGTTTGTCGTTCGCGCCCCGGATTTCTACTGTTTACCCGTCGCCGGCTTATTCGGTGCAAACACTTCTAACGGGCATTCAGGGAGACCAAGCCATGTTGAACCCACACAAAATCACCACGCGTGTTGCCGCCGTTCTGTCACTGCTGCTGGCAGCACCCGTCGTTTCCGCCGGGCCGGCTGAACATTTCGAGATGGCGGTAATCGAAGACATCGCCTACGGCAAGGACATCGTCGACGGTGATCTCGACCAGGCCATCGCCGGCATCGAAGCGCGCAGCTACTCGAAGAACGAGGCGTTTGCGGTTAACAACAACCTTTGCGTCGCGCTTACGATGAAAGCCGACTTCGAGAAAGCCGCTGAGGTCTGCGAAACGGCCGTTGAGGTTTCAAAGTCGCGCTTGAGCATTGAAAAGGACTTCGGCTTTTCGGTAGGCACCCGGAACTACGCCATGGCGCTGACCAATCGCGGCGTCCTGCGCCTTGTCACGGGCGAGAAAGAGCTGGCGAAGGCGGACTTCGAGCTGGCTCGTACCATGCGTGCCGGTATCTCTGCGCCGAGAAACAACCTGGAGTACTACGCAACGCGCTTCCCGACCCAGCAGGCGAGTTTGATGAACTAGCTCTGCAAAGTCTGGTACCCAAAAAAAAGGACCGCCCCGCTGCCTGCGAGGCGGTCCTTTTCTTTTCTCTTACCGTTAGTCTGCGGCAGCGAGAGACTGCATGGCAGCTTTCACCGCGGGACCGTTCGGGTTCGCGCCGGGCATGTTCCGCAAACGCTCGTAGGTCTCGGACGCCAGCTCGACGTCACCCACCTGGAGCGCGGCCTCGGCAAGGCCGAGCAGCGAAGGTGTACGCTGCGGAATCCAGTTCAGCGAAGCCTGGTAAGCCTTCATGGCTTCCATTGCGTTGCCGGTTTCCAGCAGGATGTCGGCGTACAGCTCGCCGGCAGGTTTGATTGGCATCGGCGGACCGGAAGGAACGCGCAGGTGAGTCACCTCCATGTCCGCAGCAATGCGGGCACTTTCCACCGCCCCGTCGCTGTCGCCATCCTGAAGCATGCGAAGCGCAGCAACCTCGTGACGCAACACGTCGATCATGCGGGCGTTGTAGTTATCGCCGGCTTCTTCAGCGCGGTCTTTCAAGGCCACCAGGCGAGCTTCGGCTGCAATCGCCTGGCCCGAGTCGCCGAGCTGGGCTGCGCTCATACCAACGACGGCAACCCAGTTGGCGTGCTGGCCGTCCGGCGTTTCGATGGAATCGAGATCAAGCGCCTGCCAGTCGCCGGTCTCGACGACGTAGCGACCGCGCATGTTCATATAGCCGTCGAAAACCCGCTTGTTGCCCGGATTGCGGTCGACAGCCGCGGCGGCCCGGGTGATGTTCTCTTCCGAGCGGTCGTAGTGGCCGAGCATCAGGTTGCCGTAAGACAACCATGACAGGGTGTGAAAGTCTTCGCGTCCTTCGGGCAGGCCATACTTCTCATTAGTCGCGAAAGCAGCCTCATAGGCCACGGTGTTCGACTTGACCACGCCGTCCCACATACCGAGCTGCAGGAAGATGTGCGAGGGCATGTGCAAAGCGTGCGCAGAGGCCGGTGCAATGTCTGCATAAACCCGAGCGGCCGGCAGCGCCAGGATGGCGTGATCCGGATCGTCAAACGCGTGAATAACGAAGTGCGCGGCACCGGGATGGTTCGGGTTACGGTCAAACACGTCGAGAGCAATGGCGGCTGCCCTTGCCTGACGCCGATAGCCACGATCACCGCGTCGCATCATTCCGAGATAGGACAGCGAATAGAAGATGGCGATCTCGTCATCGTCCGGCCAGCGTTCGTGCATCATCGCCATGTGCGCGTTGTAGTTCATGTCGCGCTCGAGCTTGTCGTCAGCCGAGTAGTAAAGAACCTCAACGGCGGTGAGGAACGCTTTTTCCTTCTCCGTCGGCGCCTTCGCCAGGCGACCTTCGAAGCTCGGCGCGAGCCGCGTCAGTGCCGCCGTGGCAGCGGGCTCGTCCTGCTGCGCCCAAAGCGGATGGTTGTCACTCATCGCCTGGCCCCAGTAGGCCAGCGCAAAATCCGGATCGATTTCCTGCGCTTCCTCGAAGGCAAATCGCGCCTCGTCGAACTGGAAGCTGTGCAGTGCCTTAACGCCGGTCAGGAATGCCTCTTGAGCGGCTTCGGCTCCGGAGTTTGGAAAAGTGATGCTGCCGAGCTCATCGGCCTGGACGGTAGCAATCGGCAGGCCGACAGCCAATAGAATTACGCCCAGAAAACGTTGTATCCGTTTCATGGCTTCCCCTCTCTATGGAATATGGGTTTCTCCCTGTGCGGTATAGACTAGTTCGCGGGTCGCGGACTGTCCACGCGGCGGAGCTGCGGGAGAACCGGCTAGCGTGCCAACGTCAGCTCAAATCACCGAAAAAGAAGGTCGGGCGACTGCCCTGCATGACCTACAGAGGAAGAAATTAATGGCTATTTTTCAGAGGCTTGTGACTCAAGCAGTGGCAATCATCATCCTTGCCGTGTCGTCGCCTGCGCTCGCGCAGTCGGTCGACATCGAGGACTTTGTGGATCGTCGCTATGACGAGACCGCGCGCATCGCCCAGACCCTCTGGGAATATGCCGAGGTTGGCTATCAGGAAGAAAAGAGCAGCCAGCTTTTGCAGACCGTGCTGCTCGACGAAGGCTTTGATATCGAAGCCGGGGTCGCCGGAATCCCGACCGCCTTTGTCGCAACCTTCGGCGACTCGGGGCCGGTAATCGGCATACTCGCGGAGTTCGATGCGCTGCCCGGCATAAGCCAGGCCGCAGTACCGATGCGTCGTATGCTGCCCGGAAAGGCCGCCGGTCACGCCTGTGGCCACAACCTGTTCGGCGCGGGTTCGGTCGGTGCCGCCATCGCCGTAAAGCACTGGCTGGAGGAAACCGGTAATCCGGGAACGGTTCGTCTTTACGGCACGCCGGCCGAAGAAGGCGGTAGCGGCAAGGTCTACATGGTGCGTGCCGGCCTGTTCGATGACGTCGACATCGCGCTTCACTGGCACGCCGCCGGCGCGAACTCCGCAGCCGCACAGACAACGCTTGCCAACCGCTCGGCCAAATTCCGCTTCTACGGCGTGTCCGCGCATGCGGCCGGATCGCCGGAGAAGGCGCGTTCTGCGCTGGATGGCGTTGAGGCATTCAATCACATGGTCAACCTCATGCGAGAGCATGTACCCCAGGAAACCCGTATCCACTATGTCATCACCGCCGGTGGTCTTGCGCCGAACGTCGTGCCGGACTTCGCTGAGGTGTTCTATTACGTCCGCCACCCGGATTCAGCCATGGTGTCTGAGATCTGGCGTCGCATCGAAGGCGCGGCCAGGGGTGCCGCACTGGGCACCGGCACGCGGGTAGACCGGGAGATCATCCACGGCAACCATTCCCTGCTGGTCAATGAAACGCTTGCGGAAATGATGCACGAGACGCTGGAGTCGGTCGGTGGCGTCGAGTACACGAGCGAAGAACAGGAGTTTGCAGAAAAGATCTACGAGACCCTGAACGCACCTCGTCTCGAGCTCGGATCAGAACGTGAGGTACAGCCTTACGCGATATCGCAGGGCTTCGCGTCGACCGATGTCGGCGATGTCTCTATTGCCGTCCCGACGGTGGGGATGACCACGGCGACCTGGGTGCCCGGCACCGCCGCGCACAGCTGGCAGGCGGTTGCGGCGAGCGGCACGTCAATCGGCTACAAGGGTGCTAACAACGCGTCGAAGGTCCTCGCGCTCGCTGCAATTAAGCTCTTCGAGAACCCGGACCTCAGGCAGGCGGCGATTGCCGAGCACCGGGCAAACGTCGGAGAGGACTTTCATTATGAGGCGCTGCTCGGTGAGCGCGACCCGCCGCTGGACTACCGGAAGTAGGAGAACCGATAGTTCGAAGAAGAACCTTCCGAATTGAGGCTGTATCAGGTCTGGCGCTCGTGGGAGCTGCATCCTGCCGCGATTCGATGCCGACCCTTGTCCAACTGGTAATCGCGGCAAGATGCCGCTCCCACGGTACCAGGCCCGCTATTGCCGCAGCCCCCATAAAAAAAGCCGCAGCCCCTATCCAGGAGCTGCGGCTTTTTTGCGAGCGGGCGTTAACTACTGCCGGTCCGGCGGCGTGCCGTAGGGGTAGTAGTTCTCGAGGGTCACGTTCTCGTAATCCAGCGCGTCGAGCCTCGTCGTGCCAACGTAGGGCCCGGGCGCGTCCATGATGTAGATGCCCTTGGCATAGCCGGTCTCGTCGAAGCCGCGGCGGAAATGCACGCGCGACTTGATCACGAAGACGTCGAAGTTATCCGGGTCGACCGGGTCGAACTCGAGCTGGGTGGTCCAGATGACCTGCTTGAGCGCCGGCGTCAGGATCAGCCAGTTTGAGTCACCGAATTCGATAATCGCGATGTTGTCGAAGTTCAGCCCGGGCCCGACGTATTCCACCGTGCCCTGGATGCGCACCGGATCGCCGCTGGCCGGCCCCGCAAAACCGCCGACCTCGCGATCGAACAGGTCGCCTTTCTGGGCGTTCGCCGCAACCAGCGCTTCAACCGCCGCTTCATCGCGCAGGGTGGCGTAGAGCACGTTTGAAAGCTGCTTGTCGACGATGTGCTGCAGTGCGAAGGTCGCATCACCCGTGCGGTCGCTGTAGTCCGCGAGCACGATCGGCGTCTCGCCCGCGTTGTAGTCTTCCAGCGCCTGGCTGGTCGCCTCATCGGGCATCAGCAGCTCTTCGCCATAGAGCCCTTCGCGAACCCGCCAGATGTACTCGTTCATGTCATCGGCAATCTGATCGGCCAGCGCCTGGTCGTTGTTGGTCATGACCTGCACCGTGGCGCCGACGTCAGGCACGTCGGACCACGGAAAGCCGTAGGAAACGCTGACGAACGCGTCGTGGTGACGAGACTCCCAGCGCCGCGCACGCTCCATGATGTCCATAGAAGGCGACTCACCGGTCCACTGCAGAACGGTCGGCGTTATCACCCCGGGCTTGCGGGTTGCCGTCGTTGGCGTGTAGGAACCGCGGGCCAGGCGAATCAGGTAGCGCGCCGCCCGGCCGCCCTGGATCGTCGTGTCATAGTGCGGGTAGCGCTTTGTCGTGAACGCACCGTTCGCGTAGCGCAGAAACTCCTCGTCCTCGTTCGCGTGCAGGTCGAAGGTGCCGACGATCGGCACGTCAGGGCCGACGACCTCGCGAATGCGGCGAGCGATCTCCGCCTCAGGACGCGGCACGTTGCGCACCGCCATGGCGCCGTGCAGTGCCAGGTAAACGCCATCAACCGGCATCGCTTCCCGCAGATCTCCGAGCTGAATCTCGAGGAAGTGGTTAAAGGTGTCTTCGGTGCTCCAGGCACGGGACGAGCCGCCGAAGACGCCCGCCGGCGATTCGAGGCCCACGAGCTCCACGCCGGCATACTCTCGCGCCGCAAGGGTGAAACCGGACACGTAGGAACCTGCCGTCAGCACGGCGTTGCCCTGGTCCGGCGGCCGGATCTTCGTCCAGTCCTCGATGGTGACGTCACCGCCGGGACAGAACGTGCAGGTCTCGTGCTGATACCGGAGCACGGCGAGCTTGATCGGCTCCACCGTGACGGCGTTGCTGGCCGCAGGTGCCGGCGCTTCCTGGGCACAGGCCGCGAGTACGATGGACGACAGTGCGGTCAGCCAAAGTGTCGGTTTCATACAGGGTCTCCTGGCGATCCTCTGAGGACGATGACGGTAAGGTTTTACGGTTTGTTCGGATGGTTCTCGATGACATTCACGTTGGTCGCCACCGAGATCCGCACGCCCTCACCGATGAACGGATGCACCATGTGCTTCACCCAGCTCGGGAACATGATCATGCGTCCGGGAATGTTCTCAATGAAGGTCCGTGCATCCAGGACTGTATTCTGGATCTGGATGTAATTCGCCGACTCCCGTGGGTCCAGCAGCTCAAGCATTCCGCTGTACGGAATTGACGGGTCCGGCTTGCCGGAACTGACGTAATACACCAGCGACCACATCGCGTTCGGATGGGTGTGAACGACGTTGTAGTTGCCGGGCCGGCAGACGTTGGCCCAGCCGTCGGAGATCAGGGTAAAGCTGCGCTCGCTGCCTTCCTTGAGAATGATCTCGCCGGTGACGTTGAGCACCAGCTCCTCGACGCGCTTCTTGAGACGCTGGATGCAGTTGTCCGGCGCCGACATGATGTTGCCGCGCGACTGCCAGCCGCCGGCGTTCGAACGGATGCCTCGGCCGTGTTCGTCGGCCGCTTCGGCGCGCAGTATAAATTCCTCCAGCTCCGCGTTGAGGTCGTCGCTTTCAGGCCACTGGTAGGACACAAAAGGCGTGCCGAAAATCATCGACAGACCTTGCTTGACAGAGTCTGGGTTGGCGTCTTCGCCGGACATGCTTTTCTCCGGGATCGGTTGCGTTCTTATTTTACCCGGACGATGCGGGTCATACGTGCCCGGCCGTCGAGGCGCATCTGGTAATCGCCCATCATGCCCTGGCGTATCGTGATGTCGAATTCCTGATCTTTCGGATAGTAGAAATAGTCGGATTCCATCTGCCGCCAGATCTGGCCATTGGTGAACTGGAAATACAGCATCCGGTTGCCGCCTTTCCAGACCTCGGCCACTCGTGCCGTTACCGTATCAGGCTTCTCTTCAGGAACGCGGCTCTGCAGCTGCTCGTTACCGAAATCGGGGCCCGCTTCAGGCGTTTCCGTCAGCTCGGGTTCTGCTGCGACCGCAGCGACGGGTGCAGCTGCAGGCGCCGGATCAACAGGTGCGGCGCTTACAGCCGGCGGCACGTCATCGGTAAGTGGGGGTGACAGGCTTTCCACGATCGGATCGAGCTCCGGAACCGGCTCAGCCGCCACGGCGGGCTCGACTGTCTCCTCTGCTTCTTTTGCTGCGGGCGGCGCCGTCAGGGACTCGAAACAGGCAAGCTTTTCGGCCGTCGACTCGATAGCCGCGCAGCGCTCCAGCTCGCTAACGTCAACGGTTTGCTGTCCGTAGGACAGCGAGGGCAGCAGAATTGCGATGCCCAAACAGAAAAGAGGGGCACAAGGCCCCTCTTTCTGTACTGCTTTGGCAATCATCAGAAGGCGTGACGGAACTGCACGTAGAGGATACGTCCGCGGATGTCAGCGCCCGACCGGTCGTCGTAACCCGGACGGTCGTTGAAGCCACGGTTGTAAGTGCCGTCATCGTTGAAGCGCGTGATGAGCTCACCTGCTGAGTTGTAGCGCGTCAGCACCGGCGGGGTCTTGTCCGTGAGGTTATTGACACCTACCGTGATCATCGTCTCACCCTCACCGATCAGGCCCGAGAATGCGCGGGAGTACTGCGCGTCCCAGGTGGTCCAGGAAGCAACCGGAGCATTGTTACTCTGGTCGTTCTCGTAACCGTCGATGTAGCGACCGAAGATGTTCACGTTGTTGTCACCGAAGGCGTAGTTGAAGCCCAGGTTGGCACGCAGTTCCGGCATGGTCGCAAAACCGTTGCGGAAGTTACGGCTACCAGCCCGCTCTTCAAAGTTGCCGCTGTTGTCCTCGTCAACCTCAAAGCTGAGCACGTACGTTGCATTCAGGTTGATGTTGAGGTTGCCGGCACCGAGCTCCATGTTCCAGTCGGCGTTGACGTCGATACCGTTGGTCTTGACCGCACCGATGTTGGTGAACTGGGTGTCCACCTGGCGCAGCTGACCGCCGGCGTCACGCGTGACTCGCGGATCGTTCGGGATGCCGTCGTCTTCACAGTCGTTTTCAACGATAGCCTGAGGCGACTCGTCCTGGTTGATCAGGTTCTCGTAGTCGAAGTTCCAGTAATCAACCGCGACGCGGAGGCTGTCACCCTGCCAGATGGCACCGAGGTTGAAGTTCTCCGATTCCTGCGGCTGCAGGCCGGGAGCACCACTGACGACAACGGCCACGTTGTTGTTGAGGCCAGCTTCGACACAGACCGCACCCTGCGGGCCCGGTCCGGGAGATGCCGGATCATCAAGGAACGCCGATGAGGTCGACTCAGCCGTCTGCCGTACCGTCGGCGCCTGGAAGGAAGTACCCCAGGATCCGCGGAAGGCGATGTTGTCGGTCGCACCAAACTCGAAGGAAAGCT
>CAZFVT010000019.1:0-18165 GCA_964522355.1 uncultured Woeseiaceae bacterium
GGCGACGCTGTGCGCGTCCTCATGGTCGCCAACGCCGGGCGTGCCGTCCGTCAGCGTCCTCAGGTACTCGGTTGATCCGTCCTGGTTGAGCCAGCGCGTCGCGCCGGCCACGTTCGTCAGGGTGACGCTGTCCTGGGTGTCGGCATCAAGACGCGTGCGATACGCGATCATCAGGCGCTCGCCGATGCCGATGATGGCCGGCGATGACGGTCCGGTCTGCGTGTTGAGCGTCAGCTCGCAGGTTCCGGCATCCCAGGCCAGCGTGTAGTCGGTGCCTTCGGCCAGGGGACCCTTGCCGGCAATAGGCGTGACGCCATCAGACTCGAAGACCTGGGCGCTCAGGATCTCCGGCGGGGCGTCGCACATGCCGCCCGTGGGGCCGTCGGGCAGTCGATCGACGATCGTCGCGTAGTAGGCATCCGCCTCGCTTTCGTTCTGCACACCGATGACAAAGTTGCCCCACTCCGCCTGGCGAAGGGTGGCGGGGCCGGTCTTGGTGACCGACAGGCCCGGCGGCAACGTGAAGTCACCGACCAGACCAGAGCTGTTGACCGTACCGCCCTCTCGAGTGATGAACTCGTCGACCGGGCTGCCGTTGTTCAGGAAGCTCATGTCCAGCGTGTAATCGACACCTTCGACGTTAAAGGTCGTCGGCTCCGCCGAGGCAACAATGGTTACCCGGTCGGTACAACCTTCACCCACCGGCGTCGGGTAGGGACAGGGATCAAGGTTGTTCGGCGTTTCATCGTGGTTCAGGGTGAAGGTGAAGAGCAGCGGCCCGGTAATGACGCCGTCGATCGCAATCACCAGTTCGACATCGAGCTCAACGGAGACCAGTGACGGATCGCCGACCGTAAAGTTGCGGTGGGTGAAGTCACCCAGCGAGAAGAATGGGATGGCGCCGGGCAGTTCAAACGGCGGTGGCAGGTTTGCCGTGAAGTCGTAACCACTTTGCGAGCCGGTCGTATCACCCCAGCTGATGCTGGATACCGGATCGCCGTTGGTGATCGCAGGGTCGGCAGGCTGAACGCCGGGAACGTTGTCGACAGGATCGCGCCAGGAGCCAACCACGGAGACAAACGTGATTTCGGCGGCCTCTACGGCACGAACCGGCATCAAGGTTGCGACCGCGAGAACGAACGCGCAAAGAATGGCGTTCAGCTTTTGAGGCACGCAGGAACGAATCACCGCAGCCTCACTGCAGTTGTCGTCTTAAATGTAGGCCCGCTACCGGTGGTTACCGATATCGGTTGGGCCAGCTGCGCCATCGAATCCTCAGTCCCTGAGACGGCGAACGCATATGCCTAGCGCCAGCCCGATCCCTGGGCTGGGCTTCCTCCCGGCAGTCCCGCTATCCTCAAAAAACGGATCGGAGACTTTGCGTCGCCACCTTACGGTGGGTTTGCCTTTGTCCTTGTGAGGTGAACTATCGGCAATAAGGGCGCAGCCAGATTTGAACCGCATCACAGGTTTGCAGCACCAAGTAAGAAGCGGCGACCGTGAATCGCAAAACTGAAAAACGGTCGCGCTACACCGCTGTAATTTCTATGTTTTTTCCATGCCGAGAGCAGACATATGCTTGGAATAAACTGGCCGTTACGAATCGACAGAAGCGGTCGAGTTCACATTATTCGCCGGCTTATGACAGTGCTGTCGCGTTATGTTGTATGCCGAGCGCACAATTTTGTCTCGAATCAGAGACATGTTGTGGTTAGCATGGCGGCCGGTGACATGGACTGCACTCTATACAGAGAGCACGACTTAGCCACCCTCAAGTAACTGAAATAATTGGCAAAAAAGCCCAAGACGTTGACACCTATCCTTCCCGTTCAGAGCGCAACAATGAGCGTTTTCGCCGTGAATCCAATCTCCCGGTCGCGTCTTTCCGGCCGCCGGATTGCGGAAGCCTCTTTCTCAAATGCCGAAAGTGGCCGTTGCCGCCTGGTGTACGAACATGTTTGATCAGATAAAACGAAACGCGGTCGCTCTGATTAGCCTGACGGTGGCGATCACCAGCCTCGGCTATAACAGCTGGCGCAACGAGGCGAGTGAGTCCAATCGAACGCAACGCGACGTTGCCATCACCGTGTTGATGCAGCTCGGTGAGTTGCAGCAGGTGACCTGGCATCACCACTACGACAAGGACTTCGACGACAAGGGCAACCTGCGCAGCGGCTGGACGCTGGTGCTGGTCATCAAGGACATCAGCCAGATTCTTGGCGGCGGGGTACCGGAATCGACGACTCGTCTTCACCAGGTGTGGACCGACCATTCGGACCAGCTCGACGACAGCGTCGAGGCGAAGGATGCGATAATCGAAGCTATCGAAGTAGCGCGCAACGATGCCGTGGAGCTGTTGCAGACGCTGGACTAGGGTCGGGAGAACGTCACCGAGCTTACCGTCGACGCAACATCCGTGGGAGCGGCTAGACATGCAGGAAGCGTTAATACCGCGAAGGCCATGGATGACCGAGAGCGGTCCAGCCGCGATTGAAGATACCCAATGCCACCTGACGCTTAACGCCGGCTAAGAATATTGCCGGATGGTGGCCAAACACTGAATTCTGAAATCAACCTCGAGTTGCGACGATAAGCCGCGCCTGCGAGATCAATCCAATGGTGCTGCCTTAAACCGCCGGCAGGAAGTCGATCGGGTAGACGATCGTCACGGCCAGGATGTCTTCTTTCGCGCCGAAGTCGAAGCCGCTTACGCGGGTGACGATCTGCTGCGCCAACGCTGGCGCATCCATGTCGCTCGACTCGAGCTCGCAAAAGGACACCGAACCATCGGGCTCGATGGTCAGCTTCAGGACGATCTGCCCGCGAAGCGTCGGATCTTTGCGCAGCTCGCGGTTGTACAGGCGGTAAAGCGCGGCCTTGTAGCGGTCGAAGACAATCTGGATTTCCTCGTCCGTGCGTCCTGCGGTCGGCGTTCCGGCGAACGGGCGATTGGACGTACCGTTGCCGCCGATGTTGCTGCCAACACGCGTTACCTCGACGCCGCCGATGGCACCGCCGCCGGCCCCGCCGCCAACGTCGCGGCTGATGCTGTCAAGATTGATGCCGCCGCTGGATCCGGGCGCGTTAGTGGCGACCATGTTGCGGGACGGGCGACCGACCGCTTCAGCGCCGGCGCTGGATACCTGCGCCTGGGCACCCAGTCGCGGACGAGTCCGGTTCTCGGCCCGGCTCGCGAAGCTTTCGCGGAATGCAAGAATGCCCTTGGATTTGACCTGCTCGCGCGTGTTGACCTCTTCAGCGACCTCGGCCACCTGCGGTGCAGGCTCCTCGGCCAGCTCCGGCACGACCTCGTCGGCCACCAGCTCTTCAGGCTCCGGTTCCGGCTCATCCGGTTCGGGCTCGGGCTCAGGTTCCTCTGCAACCGGCTGGGTCACTTCCTCGGGTTTTGGTCGATTCATCTCCACCAGCCGGGCGACGCGGTCCGGAACCTCGATCAGTTCATCGCGCTCCGGAATCGGGATAGTGATGAACGGAATGGCCATACCGAGGAGCAGTGCGACCATCGCCGAGATGGCGAAGGACTTCTGGAACCGTTCGTCTTCCTCGGTGCCTCGCGCCCATGGCATGACCAGGTTGCGACCGAAGCCCTTGTCGGAATCCTCGCGCTCCACAAGCCACTCGGCGCGACGCTCATCCTCTTCTTCGATCGCCGCAGCGAGACTGAAATCGAGGTGCTCCAGCACAAGGTTCTGCTTGCCGACCTCTGAGGCGATGCGATCACGCTCCGCCTGCAGCTCTGACATCTCCTGCTGATAGTCGGTCGCCCGGGAACGAGCGGCGGCGATTCGTGACTCGGCAGCGCCGCTCTCGAGATCCTCGCCCCAGAACAGGTCTGCAGCGCCGGCGTCCTCGAGCGCTTCGAGCGAGGCGCAGACGCGCATCAGCTCTTCGTAGCGCGGCGTCTCGGCAGCGCGCTCAAGGAGCTCGCCCTCAACGCGTCCGAGTTCCGCTTCGAGCTTCTCAAGCTCCTGTGCGGATTTCTCAATGTCGCCGCGGAGCGCTTGCTCCTGCTCGGCGAATTCCTGGCTGTGTTCCTGTGCGTCGTCCATGACGGCTTAACTCGGCTGAGCGGCTCCGGCTTTCTGCGTCACCGCGAGAGATACGTTCTCGAACCCCTCTCCGGTGCAGGTAGACATGATGGTCTTGACGACCATGAACGGGACGGACTTGTCGGCAAGAATCGTCACCTCGTGACTCTCCGAGATCGCCAGCGTGCTGACACCAACAACCTGCTCCTTGAGCTCCGCGAGGCGCGCACCGACGACGTCGACGCTGTCGACCTTGCCCTCGACAATGTCGGCAACGCGGGCGACAACCTTGCCCTGGACGAGGACTTCTTCGGGGCTGATAAAGATGACCACGGTCTCACGCGGCTTCGCTTCGACGCGAGACTCAGGCAGCTCAACGCCTTTGGGCGCCTCCATGATCTCGACGGAACCGGAGTTCACGAGCAGGAAGAACACGAGGATGGTGAATACATCCATCAAGGACGTCAGGTTCATCTTCGAGATCTTCACGCGGTTGCGCGACATGCGCTTGATACGCCGTGTGTTCCTCATGGGGCGTCTCCTACGGAGATCTCGCTGAACAGCGCGTAAAGCTGCATCTCCTCAATTTCCGGATCTTCAGACGGCATCTCTACGCTGCGGACGATGTCCATGACCTGGATCAGGTAGTCGTAGGGGATCTGCGCCTCCATCAACACGGACGCGGCATCGTGCGCCGGGTACTCGCGCTTCAGCTCGACCATGTAATCGGACAGCGTCTCAAGATCGTATTCATCGTCATCCGTTTTCGGGATTGCGGCGATGATGGCCGTGCCGTTACTGATCTCCATGCCGGTGTCGCGAACGATCACCTCGACGCGAAAGCTCTCCGCCGCAGGTGCCGAGCCGCTGTTGGTGCTCGGCAGGTTCAGCTCGACGATGGTCAGGCGCGAGAATACGGCGGTGATCAGGAGGAACGGAACGAGCACGACCATCAGGTTCAGGAAGGTCGTGACGTCGATCTCGTGGTTCTCCTCGGTACGACGCCGATAGTGATGCCGTCTCCTGGCCATAGCGATCAGGCCGAAGCGGTTGCCGCGTCGTTAGCGAGCTTGGCGCGACGTGAGAACACGTTCAACGCTTTGACGGTAGCCATCTCCAGGCTGTCCACGATGTCACCGGTCTTGCTGGTGAGAACGGCGTGAACGATCAACAGCGGAATAGCCACCATCAGGCCGAATGCCGTGGTGTTCATCGCCACCGAGATACTGGCAGACAGCAGGTCAGCTTTTTCTGCCGGGTTCGCATTCGCGACCGCGGTAAACGCCTGGATCAGGCCCATGATGGTACCGAGCAGTCCGAGCAGGGTTGCGATGCTGCTTGCCAGCGCAACGTAGGGCGTGCGCTTTTCAAGCCGCGGCACGATCTCCATCATCGATTCTTCCATCGCGATTTCGATGTCTTCGCGTCGTCGCACGGAGCCCTGCAGTGACAGGCCCATGTTCAGTACCTGGGCGATCGTCGACTCGTTCTCGGCGGTCATTTCGCGCGCCTTGTCGAAGTCGCCTTCGGCGAGTACCGGTTGAATTTCTTCCCAGGCGGCCTGGTTCGCAGCGGTAACCCGGGCCAGAGTGACGTAGCGTTCGACCGCAATGGCAACGCCGAAGGCGAAGACCAGCAGGATCGGATACATAAAGAGTCCGCCAGTGGCGAAGAAGGCTACGATCGAAAAGATGACGTCCATCGTCGAATCCTCATTTAACAAAATGTAGGCACATAATCCGTGTCAATCGAAAGTCTAGGCGCCTGCCCCGGCAAGCGATGTGACGCACTCCACGAACAGGTGCTCAGTTCAATTCGGAAGCAAATTTATGTCGGCTGGTCGAGCTATTTGTTCGACCCCGACTACTTGTCGTCCTGGCGAATCTCGTAGAAGCGCAGCTCACGAAGGAAGACATCCCGATCTACCGGCGTAGCGCGATCATCGAGCTGTTCGGGCATGCCCAGCTCATCGCCGAGCTCCGAGGTTTTCCACGGGATAATGACCAGCGCTTTGGGGGCTTCCTCGTTTCCGAGAATGGACATGCCGGACATGGTCCGCGGCTGATCCGGGGTGGGTGCAGCCACAGCTTCGACCGCTTCTTCAGTTGCCGGAGTGTTTTCCGCGTCGTTACTGTCCTCAGCCTCCTGGCCGTGGGCAGCAACGCTTAGCAGCAGTAGCGCCGGCAGGTAATGGATCTTTTTCATGGTGTGTCCTCAAGACCGGCACGCATGCGGACATCCGCAATCCAGATGCTGGCCTGTGGGTCCTCCGGCACCGTCGTCATGTACGCTTCATAGTTGGTGAGCGCGCACTCGAGATCGCCGAGGTAGAGGTCGCAGAGCACGGCCAGGTTGCGACGCGCGTAGTGGTAGCCCGGGAAAACGGACAGCGCCTTCTCATAGCTCCTGCGTGCTTCGTCAAAGCGGCCGGTTTTTCGATAGATGATGCCAAGCTCGTTGTGCACGATCGGGTGCTCGGGTGACAGTTCGAGGGCTTTGACGAGCCACCCCTCAGCCGCCTCTAGATCCCCGGCGCGGTGCGTGGCGATGCCGAGATCGATGCGCGGCGCGGTCAGACCCGGCGCCTCTTCGGCGATGACCTCGAGAGCCGCAATGCCACGTTCGAGTTCGCCCTGCTCCAGCAAGACCAGCGCATCGTCGTAGCCAACGCGCACTTTGCCGCTGGCGCGAGTCTCTTCGGTGACGGTAAAGCCCACGTCTTCCTGCACCTCGATCTGGGTCGCGCGTGATGCTTCCGCTCGGGCCGCCTTGCGGCCGGTCGATGAACCACCGGTCGAAGCGCAACCGGCAAGCAGCACTATAAGAAACAGCGCCGCAACGAATACCCATCCGCGGGTCAGATCAGAGAGCTTCATGGCGTAACCTCTGCGCTCTGAACAACCGGCTCACCGGTATCGGACGCCTCGTCCCCGGCCTGGGCGAGCTCGCCGGACTCGGGGTCGATGAGCGGAACGATCGGCATACGGTAGGCGTAGTAGTCGATCGATCCGACAAAGCCGGCACTGAGCTCGTTCTTCGCGTATCGCGCCGGCATCATGACGGCCAGCCTGTCCATACTCTTTTGCACCCAGTCGTTGTAGACACCGGAAGCCGTGAGGAAGGCGTAGTTCTGTTCATGCACCTCGATGGCCTGGTCTTCGAAGGGATAGGCCTCCTCTTCCAGCACCAGGTCGTAGTCGAGGGCTTCCGCGGGGCTTAAGCCCGCCGGGCGTTCGGAATCCATCAGTGAAGCACTGAAATTCGCATAGATTTCAGCGATGTAGAACGTAGCGGCGGCCGTTACTTCCGCAACCTGGTATTCAACCAGCCCTTCGAATGCCTCCAGCGAGTCATCCATGCGCGACTGCTTGTCCGCTAGGCTCTCCTCAAAAGGCTGAGTCAACTGAAGACCGGCGAAGCGTTCGAAGGTCAGCTCAGCAAGAACCAGCGCGGCCTTTGACGCGAGATAGCGGCTGCGATCGGTCCGGTCGACGCCGGCGAGGCGATCGATTGACACGATTTCAGCAAGCTCGGCGTGATATCGAACGTAATCGAGCTGCCCTTTGAACAACTCCGAAAGACGTGTCCGAGTCTGCAGCGCCAGGTCAATCGGGCGAGGATGCTCGGTGACGTAGCGTTCGTAAACTTCAATGGCCGCCATAACGTTGGCGACCTCATCGTAGAGCTCACCGGCGGTCAGCAGCGCTTCACGCTTGAGCTCAGGATCTTCGGCTTCATCGGAAACCCGCAGATGCTCGACGGCCGAGCGTTCCAGCTGACCGTCTTCCCGGTAGATATGCGCGAGCTGCTTCGTCGCGTCGCGATTCAACTCATGCTCGGGAAACTCGGCGCGGAAATCCTCGAGCACGCCGGCGGCCATGCCCCAGTCTTCAATCCGGATCAGCGCGGCGGCCGCGTCGTACTCGGCAGCCTCGCGAATCGTGGATGTCGGCGCCATCTCGCGAATTCTCAGAAAGTGATTCGCAGCGGCACGATAGTCCTCAACGGCCTGCGCCTGCTCGCCCTGCTTGTAGATCGAGGCGGCCAGGCCATCGATCACCGCCGGTCGGTTTTCATCATCCATCGGCGTCAGTGCAAGCACTTCGACGTAGGCCAGTTCGGCATCGGCGTAGGCTTCTATGTCGATTGACGACGTGGCGATCACGGCCCAGGCCGAGAGACGAAGCTCCGGCGTTGCGCCAGGATAACGATCGATGAGCTTGTGCGCCGACTCGATAGCCCGGCCGTAGTCCTTCATGTCATACAGATCATCGGCGGCAGCACCCAGCACGACGTCCGCCTGCTCGTGGTCCTGGAAGGTATCGGCGAAGCGCAGGGAGCTCGTTACGGTCGAGTCGCGAACGTCGACGAAGCGGCTACCCTCAACCCGCTTCAGCTCTTCCCGATAGGCATAAACCGCGGCGTATCCCGCGCCTGCCGACTTTTCGTGCGCGGCGTAGTCGTAGGCCGTGCGCTCATACTCCACCGCCGCAGCAACAAACATCTCGTTCTCGAGCAGCAGGTCGGCGAGCTGGTAGTGGATTCCGGGCGTGTCCGGATCTTCGGCAAAGGAGGAAAGAATCTGGCGATACCAGCGGCTGGCCTCGGCGAAGTTCTCCGGCCGCTGCTCAATCCGGATTTCTTCCTGGAACAGCGAGTGGTAGTGATTCGCAAGGTCGGTCAGGTTGGTTTTCAGGAATCCGACGACCTCGGGCGACGCTTCGATGTCATTGTGCAGCCAGTACGGTGCATCGATTGCATAGTTCGTCGCAAAGGCCTTCTTCGATTCCACGACCAGCATCGGGAACGCGCCGGCGTCGTAAATCTCGATGACCCGCATGCTGAAATGCGGTGCCGCGGTGTGCATCGGGTTCAGCTCGACAAACGCCCTGTACACCGAAGCCGCATCGTCATAACGCAGTTTGGCAAAGAAGAACTCGCCCAGATTGCTGTAGATCTTGTCGGCATAGCTGCGATGCCCGTAGGTCGAGAAGTAGTCAGAGACGACCTCGGCACCGCCCAAATTCGAGAAACTCAGGCTGATAACGCGGAACGTGTCCGTAATCCGGTGCTCGTCAGACTCACCCTCTTCGCCTTCCTCGACGGCCTTGTAGTCGACGTCGAAGTCGTAGCCGGTCGATTGCCGATAGTCCAGCATGGCGAGGAAGTGATGCAGAGACTCCTCGTAGAGCTCCTGCTTGTACATCGTCCAACCGAGCTTGTACCGAGCCAGTTCGTAGTAACGAGAGGTCTCGCCGATGGCGATAATGGCACCGTACTCGTCTTCAGCGTCCAGGTACTGGCGTCGCACGAAGAAGTATTCACCCCGTCGGAAGCGCACCTCGTCGGTGTATTTCGAGTAAGGGTATCGGGCGATGAGTTTTGCCATGACTTCCATGGCTTCCTCTGGCCTCGCCAGCTCGTCGTAGGCGCGCGACATCTGGTAGAGCACCTGGTCGTTGCGCTCATAGTTCGGGTAGGTTTCCAGCAGCTGACGATAGGTCGCGATCGCCTCCAGCGGCCCGGCCGGTATGGTCTGGGCGACGCCGTCAGGATTCAGCTCGTCGTAGGCGCCGGACGCAGCGAGCGACTGGGACATGTCGGTAGCGCGAGCCTCGAAGTCCTCATCGGTTTCACCATCCACCGTGTTCGTCGCCTTTGCGCCACCAACGGAAGAATCGAACAGCGACGCGACGGACACCGTCTCATGCTCACTCATCTCGACCGCCTGATCGCGCGCCGCAGCGGCCACCTGTGCGGGTGCGATGACGCCATACTCGCGCTCAAGCTGAAGATCGGCGAGGCGACGCATGGCTTCCGGCGTCATTGCGCTCTTCGGTGTTTCGTTCAGATAGTTACGATAGCTTTGCGCCGCCCGCTCGAGGCTGTCTTCAAGATAGACGTCCTCGATGTTGGCCGGAACCGACTCGAGTTCGGCCAGGGTACCCCTGGACGACGGTCCGCTGCTGCAGCCGTAAACAGCGAGCATCAGGGCGGCGGCAAAAGCGCAGCGGCCGTTCATTCCTCGATCACCGCGTTGGCCTGTGCCTGGGACGCTCGGTCGTAGCTGTCTGCCAGCGCGTAGCGCGCCCGGTCCCGGTAGTCCTCGAGATGCGTGCGGCGAGCCATCAGCTCTTCGATGGCGACGAGCTCCAGCAGGCGGCCCTGGCGCTGGATCAGCAGATCGACCCGGGCGATCGCATCGCGCACGTTGAAACGCAGCTTCTTGATGGGATCTTCATAGCCGACATAGCTGTGCGTGGCCGCCTGGCGCGAGCGAATATAGGCGGCGTGCTCTGCGTTCACAATCGCCATGGCCTCGTCGAGCCCACGAAGATTCTCATCGAAGCGCGTCAGGCGTTCGTGATACTCGGTGTCGAGCCGATACATGATCAGGCCCTTCAGTCGACTTGCTCGCTGAGCCAGCAGCTCGTTCTGACCGCTGTCGCCACCCAGCGCAGCCTCCACCGCTTCTATACGAGCGAGCAGCATGCTTTCTTCCCGGGTCGCGAGGAATCGCGGTCGGGGCGCCGTTAACAGTTCATCGCGGCGCCGCTTCAGGATGCGGTACTGCTCGCTGCGAAGCTTCATCCTTGAGTCCAGCTTGCGGAACTCTTCGTCGACCACAGGCAGGAGTGGCTCGTAGTGGTCGTGACGGATATCGACCATGTCGTCGAAGGCGTCGAAGCCCTTCTGCCAACCTTCGAGCTTGCTCATCAGCTCCGTAAGGTCGAGATAGTTCTGCAGGCCGGTCTGAAAATCATGCGTGGCCAGCAAATCCATGAGGTAGTAGGTTTCCGGCGTATCGGGCAGGGATCGCAGTCGAATCACCCAGTCCGAGCTTTCGCGAATCTCTTCGCGCACCAGCGCCTCGAGAAATCGGCCGTCGCGAATGCTGTCGATCGAAGCATTGAGCTTGTCGATCTCGCGACCGAAGGAATCCAGCGCATAGCCGTAGTGAATCGCCGCCTGCCCGTGAACATCGAGCTGTGCGTAGGCATACGGCAGCGCCAGCAACGCCTCCTGGGTCGAGTGATCGGTAATCTCCCGCTCCGCCAGCATGCGCCAGGGAACGACGGCTCGGTCAAAATTGCCGCTCGTCAGGTTCGACCAGCCAACGTTGAGCAACGCCCGATTGGAAAAAGGCCCGTCGAGTCGTACGCGATTAAGAACCGGCCGAGCGGCGTCGTGCGCCTCCTGCTCGAGCAGATAGGTACCGAGAACGAGATTGGCCTTGTCGCGTATCGCCAGAACTTCCGGATTCTTTGACTGGATCAAACCGGCGCGTTCGAGCTGATTGAGTGCAGCGGATTCCTGCCCGTCCCGGAGCAGGGCAATGCCGAGATTGTAAGTCGCAAAGCCTTCGAACTTGTCCGAGCGCTGCAGTCCTTTCAGTACGTCGGCGGCGAGACCGTGTTCGCCGCGGGCCAGGTGAATATTTGCCCGCAGAAATTCAATGTCGTCGCGAATCTTCGGCGGCACTTTGCCGTCAATACGCTCGAGTGCCCGAAGCGCATCATCGGCCTGGCCTTTCTGAAAGTGAATATTCGCGAGCCGGTAGGCCGCGTCGTTGCGGACCACCTCATCGACGGCCCCTTCAAGCACCGCGGAGATCGCCCGACCGGCGCGGTGATGCATGCGATAGCGCAGCTCGAAGTCACCGAGTGAAAACTCGGCGTCGTTGATGAACGGATGCAGGGTGTCCAGCTCCGGCTCATCGACGTCAGCGTGCTGCATGACTTCGGAATCGAGCCGCTCCAGCGCACCGAAATAGTCACCCTGAAGGGCGTAGAAACGCGCCTCGCCAAAGAACAGATCGCCGGGCTCGTCGGCACGAGCAGTCATCGCAAGGGCACAGAGCCCGATGCAGACGAGCGGCGCGGATAAGCGTATACCTCGCATGCCCTACCACTCGCCGATGCTGATTCCGCTATCGCTGGTCGAGGCCAGCGTTACCCCGAGAATCTTGGGCTCGATACCCTTGTCGAAACTGAACTGGTTGCTTGCCTCGAACTCATCGCCGTTTTCGCGCTTTCCAAGCATGCGAATGTTCAACGCGTGCCCGCCGGTGGCGATGTTACCGGTGTAGATTCGCTGCACGCCGCCGCGCTGCAAAGCATCGAGTTCCTTGAAACTGTAGATATGGTGAGAGGCGAGCTCACCGTCGATTTCTATCTGCACCGCGTCGAGCCGAAACTTCTGCCCCTCGTCCATTGCGATGAACACCGCGACTTCCGTGTTCGACGGATACAGCAGGCGCTCTTCGAGATTGTTCAGCTCGGCAGCAATGCCAAGCACATCCGATTTGATCTCCTGCACCTGCTCATCAAGGCTTCGGAGTTCTTCGGTAGAAATGTCCTGGGAAAATGCGGTGGTTGCAGAGCCAAGGGCCAGCAACAGCAAGAAAGTCCTGCGCAAGATAGTAGGCATCGTCGTCGTCCGTATGAATTGCCTTAACCGGGGCGGAATCCGTCGCCCTCGGTATTACATAGCGTCGCAGTCTCAGCGAATCACGGTGTCTTATCCGTGAATCACTCCACAGTTCGCAGTCGGCGTGTTGCCGTTCGCCGACAGGCCAGCAGCAGACTGCGTTTTACGTTCAGTGACTATGTAAAAACGCGCCGACTTATGTCAGCTCGACGACCGGGGCTCAGGCCAAACGCGCAATCACGGTAAGACAGACAATCACGATGCCCGTTATCGACAGGCGGGTGTTCCAGTAAGCCTGATCGATCCGGCCGGCTCGACGCAGACGAAAATCAATGTAGAGGAGGTAAGCAAACAGGATGGATAACAAGGCAAGCGTGACGGGCAAAGACGACAGGAGAAACGATGCCCACGCGGCAACGGCGACCACATTACTGGTGATATAGAGGTTCACCGGCAGGGCAGCCTCCGTGTTTAACGCCGTGCCCCAATGAACTCCCGCCATGAACGAAGCAATGGTCAGGCCGTAAGCCGCGGCAACCTCAGCGGTGTCTCCGAGGTAGGGCAAGGTCGTCATGCCGACAAGCGGCAGGACTGCACAAGCTATGAACGGCAGCGCACCGAAAGCGGCGAGGATTCTTGTGACTGGCAGGTTGTTCATCGTCAGGGTTTCCGAAATCAGACAGCTGCTGCAGGCCGAGGTATCAGCCGACCGATAACCATTCCGGCCAGGCAAGCCCAGATCAGACCATCCAGATTGGCGCCGGCCGTATCAGAGCTGACGAAGGTCTGGAGAGCGACCAGCACAGCAACGACCATGCCCATGCGAACGCGCGTTGTCGATAGCGTCTGGCCACCGACGTCACCTTTCGAGACGACCGGTTTATGCAAGGCTATTGCCAGCACAGAGGCAAGCAGGATTAGAGCGACCAGCACCGATTCGATCATCGGTGGCGCAAGCAGGTGCAGCGGTGGCAAACCGCGGAAGCCCGCGTAGGCCAGCGGCCCAACGACGCAGAGCACCGCAGCCAGGCGCGACTTCCGATTCACCTCCACTAGCGCACCGTCCAGCGCGAAGGAAACCGCCGCTACCAGCAGCAGCAACGGCTGGGCAAGGCGATCCTGCGCGAGGAGCACGAGCATCAGTACGGTCAAAACGTCGAACGCGGTAAGCGGCTTACCGGTGGAGCGGTTTACTACGCGTACCAGGAACAGGCAGATGATCAGCTGCCAGAGACTGGCGCTGCCCACGGCGAAGTAGATCAGGACGGCGAGCAGCAGGCTCACGAAGGCCGCCGGATTGTCATCCGGTGCCAGCTCCCGGGTGACGGCCCAGGCGAGAACGGCAGTCAGCGAACCGATCAATGCTGCGCTTTGCGGCGCTGTTTCGGCAATCCAGCCGAGCCATGCAGCAATGGACCCGAGCGCCGCGACGAGCAGTGCGATGATGATGACGGCCTTGTTGGTTGGAAAGGACGGATCGATGGGACGTGCAATGGACGTCAGATCGTAGATGCTCAAGCTGTGACGAGCCCCGGCGGTTGTCGAGCGTCCAAGTGTACCGACCCTTCGTTCCCGAGTGTCACTAATCGAGGGGTACGCAAAGCCGCGTGTGGTCCATCACGATACCGCCACGATTGCCAATCTCAATGGAGCCGTAGCGCTGCCGGAAGCACTCAGGCAGTGCTCGATCGCCCGGCATCGACAGCCACAGGCGCAACAGGTGCCGGCGGCGCTCGAGGTCCGGCCAGTCGGTAAATGAGGTTCGGTCATGCAGCAACGCATGGTTGTAGACGAACTGCATGTCACCCGTTTCCAGCTGCATTTCGAACGACAGCTCCGGGTCGTTCGCAAGGCGGTCAAAATGATCCAGCGCCTCGACCAGCTCGGCACTGTGTCTGCCGGCGCCGGCAAAGCGTTGCGCGCTGTCGATGTATTGCCGCTGGTAAAAAACGGTGAGCAAACCCTCGTGCCAGCTGAGCGGCGGAATGGTCATATAGGGCTTCTCACCCGGCGGAATCTCGCCCCGGCGGTCCGTGGCAATCGGCTCGAACAGCAACGGCAGCAGTTCAGGACTGCACTCGCGCATCCGGTTGTAGATAGACTCTGCACTCACCAGCTGCGACTGGCCGCCTTCACGAGCCGGACGCAGGCAGAGCAACCCGACGACGTCGGTGCTGTCGGTGTGGAACGTCTGTCGCGCATTGGTCTGGTAGATGCGCGTTGCCGGATCTTCCGCGTCAGCGCCAACGTCCCTCACATGCCCGAGAATATGGCCGTCGGCGTTTTGGGATCTTGCACTGCCGAGATGGGCGCCAATCCCGCAGAACACCGTCGCTGCCATCAAGGTCGACCAGTTCGCGGTTGGCAGTCCACGCAGAAGCTCAACGCCTATGCCCTCCAGCAGCTTGCCGGACAGCATCGCGAGATGACCATCGAAATGCCGGAGCGGAAAGCACTCCGGTCGTATCTGGCCTAGCTCCATGTCGAGGCTTTGGAAGTACGTGGCTGCGGACTCGAGATCCGCGATGTCGTCGTCCGTCAGCTCATAGAGCCAAGCGTCAGGGTCGGCTCGCAGATCGGCGGCGGTCCAGGCGGACGGCCGGTCGATTCGATCCGGCAGGTCTTCTGGCTGTAGTCGAGCGTGGCCGTTCATTGCACTCCGCCGGGCATGAACGCCCGGACTTGCTGCAGGTACAGGGGACGTTTGGTCGTCGGGCATCAGTATACCGCCCGGCCCGCCTTGCTCGCTTACGTGGTGAACGCAAGCGGCCACAGCTACACTGGGGGTATGTATATCAAGGCGTTCTTCGTCACCCTGCTGACGTTTCTCGTGGTCGATGCCATCTGGATCTCGTTCGTGCTTCTGAACTTCTACCAGCAAACGCTGGGTGAGCTGATGCAGGATGCAACGCCGGGCGCGGCTGCCGTCGTCTTCTACCTGGCCTATGCGGCCGGCATTGTGCTGCTCGCGGTTCGGCCCGCCGTCGACAAGCAATCCCTGGCAACGGCAATCGGCAACGGCGCCGCGCTGGGCGCCCTGGCCTACGGCACCTACACGATGACCAACTTCACCCTGTTCGGTGCCTGGACCTATGGACTGGTGATATCGGACGTACTCTGGGGCACTTTCCTGACCGCGTTGTGTGCGGCGACCGGGTACATCGCCGTGCGCGGCAAGGCGGCGGTAGCCCACTAACCAGGAAGCCCTTGCGCGGCGGTCGCTTTATCGACCGGGGCGCAGCGTCTCCGGCTCGAGGCCCTGGTCGAGAATGTCGGCCGGTGCGGCACCGTCCAGCAACAGCCCCGCACAGTAGCGGCCCATGGCCGGAGCGGTTTGAATGCCATAGCCGCCGAGCGCCGCGGCCCAGAAAAATCGCGGATGCTCAGGGTCAAAACCCAGCACCGGGTTGCCGTCGGTGACGAAGGATCGCAGACCGGCCCAGGTATGGCTGGGTCGCCGAATCGTCATCGTTGTCGCTTCCTCGATCAGGTGAACGCCGAGCTGTATGTCATAGTCCTCGGCGACTACGTCCTGCGGTGGCACGGGATCCGCGTTCGCGGGTGAACCCAGCAGCAATCCGGCATCCGGTTTGAAGTACCAGGCCTCGTCGATGGCAACGACCAAAGGCCAGCCCGAGGTGTCGACGCGGTCCGGCGGGTCGAACAGAAACGCGGAACGGCGTTTTGGCTGCAGGCCGACCCTGGCTATGCCGGCAAGACCGGCAAGCTCATCGGCCCACGCTCCGGCACCGTTCACCAGCGTCTTTGTCCGGTAGCGATCTCCTGATCCGGTAGCGATCTCCCAGCATCCTTCCCGGTCGTCCAGGTCGGTGACGCGGGCGTTCCTGACGACGGTCGCCCCTGAGTGCCGCGCCGCTTTGAGAAACCCCTGCAGGAGCAGGTCCACATCGATGTCCAGCGCGTCGTGGTCGATGATGGCGCTTGCAGCGGCCTCCGGACGAAGGACCGGCACATAACCCTGGGCAGTCTGCGTATCGATAAGCTCAGCATCGCCGCCGTCGGCGCGGAGCTGCCGGTACTCGGCTTCGATCTCGTCGGCCTGATCGTCGCGACCGACGAACAGGGCGCCACGCTTGTGCAGGAGCGGCGAATCCGCGAAGCCCTCCGGGGGCGACAGGAAAAATGCCCGGCTCGCCCGGGTCAGCGCGCGAACGGGCGGCGGCCCGTAGGCTTCGGCGAACACCGCGGCGGAACGACCCGTTGAGTGGTAGCCTGCTGCCGACTCGCCCTCCAGGATCAGCATCCGGCAACCGGGCGCTGCGTGATAAGCGATACTCGCGCCGACCATGCCGGCACCGACAATAGCGATATCGTAGACGTCCGTTTCTGCGCTCACTGATCGCCCTGCAGAAGCGAGGGGCTGCGCAGTCGTCGCGCCTGCAAGAATGCGTACGGCTCCTGGCATTCATCCGCAATAGCCTGAAGCGCCGGCGCCAGGTTCAATTCCTTTGGCTGGTAGGGAATGAAGCCGGTCGAGTCCTGGACGTTCGCATACCAGTAGGGAGCCCATACGCCGTCGGTATCGCGCGCACCGGCAGGCCAGGAGAGCATCGAATCGTCGAAGGCGACGTCAAGCGCCTCACAGAGCACGCGAAGCATGCCCTCCGGATCGAGCAGCACGTCGCGTCCGTCCACAATCGGAGCATCGCGACCGGTTCTTTCGGAGACCATGCGCCAGATCTCCACCTGGCGATGCAGACCGAGATCGGGCGCCGTCACCGCTTCGCGGCTGCGTGCGTATGAGGCCACCATTTCGGCAGGGTCGCGAATCAGGAACGCGTGGGACAGCGCATCGAGCCAGGGCCCTTCCATGTCCGGAAAGAGATGGTGGGCCATCTGCTTCTGATAGTAGATGTTGGCATTCCCAGGCGCGGGTCCAACGAGCATTTCAGCGACCGGCGGCCATTCGTTCGGCTGCGAAGCAATCACCTGATCCCGGCCAGGATGATCGATGCCGGTTCTTACGAGGTAGTGTGCGTAGAACGGTTCATCGACGACAGCGCAATCGACACGGTTCTCCCAGGCACGCATCAGTGCCGTGGAGATATTCCTCGGCCCCGACCACATCGATATTCGTCGTGATGCGGTCATTGCGTCAGCCGCCGCACTCCGCTTTTATGCGCTCCAGGTACAGTCCCTGCAGGCGCTCGACCATCGGCCCCCGCCCGCCATCGCCGATGCGGCGTCCGTCGATGTCACCAACCGGCGTAAGACCCGCGAAGGTGCCGGTCATGAAGGCCTCTTCGGCGCCGTAGACGTCCGTCAGCGAGAAGCTCTTCTCGAACACGGGAATGTCGTTGTCGCGACAGAGTTCGATGATCAGGCCACGCGTAATGCCGCCGAGGCAAAACTCGCCGGTCGATGTCCAGACCTCGCCGTTCGTGACGATGAAAAAATGCGTCGAGTTGCAGGTCGCCACGAAGCCGTGCGGGTCCAGCATCAGCGCTTCGTCTGCATCTGCCTTGGCCGCCTGGATGCAGGCCATGATGCAATTCAGTTTGGACTGGCTGTTGAGCTTCTGGTCCTGCACGTCGGGATAGCCGCGACGGACGTGCACCGTGAAGAGCCGCTTGCCTTCTGTCGCGGTCTCCGGGAGCGGCGTCTTGTACTCCGGGATGATGACAATCGTCGCCGGGGTGATCGTCGCCCGGGGGTCCTGGTATGG
>CAZFVT010000020.1:0-3907 GCA_964522355.1 uncultured Woeseiaceae bacterium
CGTCGGTATCCGGCATCCAGATGTCGAGCAGCACCAGGGCCGGCTTCGTCTCGTCTCGCGCAGCCCGCGCTTCTGCAGCGTTGGCAGCCGTCGTCACCTCGTAGCTTTCGTCGCTCAGGATTTCCTGGATCAGCGCACGAATGTCGGCTTCATCATCGACAACCAACACATGTCCACTACTCATGCTCTTTCCCTCCGTCTGTCCGCGTGACCCGGCAACAACACGAGCATCGCTTCGCGAGCTGCTTCATCCAGCGGCAGCTTGATGGTAATTGACGCACCGCCGTCTTCGCCATTCACCGCATCGATCAGGCCGACGTGTTCCTCGACGAGCTTCTTGACGATGGCGAGGCCAAGGCCGGTGCCCTTCGGCTTGGTCGTAACGTACGGGTCGAAGACCTGGCTGATCGTGCCGGGCTGGAACCCGGGACCGTTGTCGTGGACAACGATTTCAATGATTGGCACGTCGTTGAAATCGGATTCGTGGACGTGCACATCGACCCGGCCATCCTCGCTTCCTTCCAGCGCCTCGATCGAGTTTCGCAGCAGGTTGTGCAGTATCTGGCGCATGCGGCCAACATCAACTTCGATGGGCGGCAGATCCGAATCCATCGTCAGGACAATTTTGACCCGGCTTTCCTGCGCGCGATACAGCTCGATGACTTCCTGCACCAGCTCATCGACAGGTGCAAGACTGATGTCGATGTCGGGCGCGCGAGCATACTCGCTGAAAGCGTTAACCATCTCCTTCATCGCCTCCACCTGCTGGACGATGGTGTGCGTTGCCCGGTCAAGAATCTCGGCGTCGTCTCTCGGCAAGGACGTCAGGTATTTGCGGCGCATGCGCTCCGCGGAGAGCTGGATCGGCGTCAGCGGATTCTTGATCTCGTGCGCCAGGCGCCGCGCCACTTCACCCCAGGCGGCGTCTCGCTGCGCCTGCAGCAGGCCCGTGATGTCGTCGAACACGACGACGAAGCCCGGCTGGTGATCGTCATCCCCCGGCAAGGTCGTGCAGGCGCAGTTGAGCACCCGTCGGCCTACTTCGCCGCGCAGCACGATCTGCTCGCGCCACTCGCTTTCATTGCGCATGGCGTGCACGCGAATGACGTCGACGAGCTGCTCCAATAGAGGATTCGCACGCGCAATATCCGCTAACGACTCACCCACCTGGCTTTCGAGATCTTCGTTGAGAATAGCGCCCGCCGCCTGGTTGGCCGTGCGAACGCGAAGGTCCGCCTCCAGCGACACGACGCCGGTCGACAGCCGGGCGAGAATGATCTCGAGGTTTTCGCGCTCGGCCTCCACCTGGGCCTGGCTCTGGCTGGCTTCGCGGCGTGCCGCCGAGAGTCGCTGGGTCATGTCGTTGAAGGAACTGACGAGGAAGCCGATCTCGTCGCGAGCGGGCGTCGGCAGCCGCGTATCGAAGTCGCCCTTGGCCACCGCCCGGGTACCCGCGACCAGGTTCTGAATCGGCGCGACGAGCCTGCGCGACAGAATCAGCGCACCATAGACTGATGCCAGCAGAGAGATCATCAGGACGATCGTCAGAGTGAGCGAGAAGGTCTGCTTCAGCGGCTCACGCAGGAAGACGAGCCCCTTGTACTCGGTGTAGGAGGAATCGACGTTGTCAGCCATCCGCGCCACGCGCTCGCTGACCGGGAAACGGGCGCGCACCACGCCCACGATTTCCGGCCGGTTTTCGGCCAGGAGCGGCACGGCTGTCCGGACTTCATAGGAACCGCGTGCCAGTGGTTCCAGTCGCACCGACGGCCGATTCTGACGAATCTGCATCAGCACCTCTTCCGTCGGGGGCGAAGGCAGGTTACCGGTCGTCTGGTCCGAGCTGGTCGCAAGAATCTGGCGATTGCGGCCGAAAACCGTAATCTCCTTCGCCGAAACGTCCGAGCGAAACTGGCTGATCTGGTACGCGATATCCGGCCCGCTCGTTTCTCGCAGTCGCTGAGCAATTTGTCCGGTCGCGTTGAGATTGCTTCGCATCTGCATGTCGAGCGCGGCGCGCGACAGCGCCAGTGCGTCCTCGAGACCCTGTTCGACCTGAACATCGAACCAGGTGTCGATACCTCGATTGATGAACTGCATGGAAAAATAGAACACGACCAGCAGCGGTATTACGGCAAGGCCGACAAACATCGTAACCATGCGGGCCTTCAGCTTGCTGCCGGGCACATGCGCCCGGTATTCACGCACCAGGCGAACAAGGTTGCCGGCCAGCAGCAGGAACAGAATGAGCAGTCCCGCCGCGTTGATCGACAGGATCAGGTTCGCCCGGCGATCAAACTCCTCGGAGTTCTGCGCCGTCTGGCTCAGCAGGAACAACGCGATGATAGCCAGGACGACGCCAAGGACGCCGACCGTGGTATATACCAGCCGCCTTATCGTTCCAGGTCCCATTGGTACCAGTCACTTCGTAGTTGCCATTGATCGCGCCAGAAGAACAGCATTCGTAGCGGGGCGGGGTAGTCCCGGGTACTCAGCAGTGCCCTGAGGCGCACGCGGTATCGACCGTCATCCTGCAATTCAGAGGCCGCGACCACCGGGACGTTCTGTAGCCGGCCGAGATTGTTCAACGCCGAGTAAAGGGTCGCGAAAGACTCCTGTTCACCGTCGTTAATGCTGCGCACCAGGTAGCGTTGGCTCAGGGGACGGTATTCAAGCTCGTACTGCAAGTCGAGCTTCACGTCGGTGGCGTCCGGCAGGAAGCGGCGCGAGCGAATCACTTCGAGTTCGAGGGCAATGCGTATCGGCACGCCGCTGGTCAGCGCCTCATTCGACTCGTCGCTTAGAAGCAACTGCAATCGGGCGTCCAGCTGGTAGACGCCGTCCTGCAGTAAGGTGGTCGCCGAGCGCACGTTGAAGTGGCCGTCACGATATAGCTCGTCCTGGCCGAAGACGCTTTGGGACGCCAGCGCGGTTAGCGCCAACACCAAGAAAAGGCTTGTTTTTTTCAGCCCGGGGATCATTGGTTCGTCAGGCGCTCTTGTCCAGGCAGGCGAAATAGAAACCGTCCAGGTCAGCACTGCCCGGCAAGACCTGGAAACCGTGGTCACAGGCAGTCATTAGAGCTTGGATGTTGTTATTTGGCAACAACAGATTTGCATTTGCGTCGTCATGGTCGTCGAGAAAACGCCGCACGCTCAGTTCGTTTTCCTCACGAAACACCGAACAGGTTACGTAAAGTAGCCGGCCGCCCGGCGCCAGCGCTCGCCAGGCCACATCGAGCAGGCGGCGCTGCAGGGCCGCCAGCGGCCCGATATCCGAGGGCCGTCGCAGGTGCTTGATGTCGGGGTGGCGTCGAATCACGCCGCTGGCCGAACAGGGCGCATCCAGAAGAATGCGATCGAAAGGCTGACCGTCCCACCAGTCGTCAACCCGGGTCGCATCCGCGATCCGGAGGTCAGCCGAAAGCCCCAGTCTCTCCATGGTTTCCTGAACACGCGTCGCCCTGTCGGGATCGATTTCCACCGCCGTTAGAGTGGCTTTTGGCACTGTCAGTTCCAGGAGCTGCGCCGCCTTGCCGCCCGGCGCCGCGCACAAATCCAGGATACGTTCGCCGCCATTCTCGAGCAGCCAGGGCGCCGCGAGCTGCGCGCCGGCGTCCTGGACCGATACGTCCCCTTCCGCGAAGCCCGGCAAAGCGCCGACCGGCCGCGGTTCGTCGAGGCGAAGAGCCGAGTCAACGCCCGGCAATGCACGGGCATCTCCATCCAGACGCTCCAGGTAGTCATCCCGGTCAACCCGTTTCGCGTTGACGCGCAGCCACATGGGTGCCTGCTGGTTGTTGGCTGTCAGTATCGATTGCCAGTCATCCGCCCAGTCGGCCTGCAGTCGCTCGACGATCCATCGCGGGTGGTTCCAGTGCGCTTCAACGTCAGTCTCCGCCACCGGC
>CAZFVT010000020.1:3917-18070 GCA_964522355.1 uncultured Woeseiaceae bacterium
CGCGTGCTGCCCGACCTGTTCGGGCTGGGCGAGCTGCCCTCGCGCAGCTCGTTTCTGAGTACCGCGTTGATAAGCCCGGCAGCTTTCGGCCGACGCAGAATTCTGGCGGCCTCCACGGTTAGAGTGACAGCGGCGTGATTCGAAACCCTCGTGTCTGTGATCTGGTAAAAACCGATCGCCAGCAGGGAGTGCAGGATTCGGTCGCGCGACCGGAGTGGACGGCTGAGCCGGGCATCGATGGCTCGCGACAGGCGCCAGTGAAAGCGCAGTGCCCCATAGCTGAGCGCACGCATCAGTCCCCGGTCTCCCGGCTCCACACGCTCGTCGGCGGACGTGAGGAGACCATCGAGGGAGCGGCCCTCGACGACCACGCCGTGAACGACGCGTGCCGCTTCCGCCCGCGTGCGGGCACCTTTGTCGCTGGACTGTCTGGTCATCTACGGCGCCCCGGTCGATGTGCCATCGCAATCAGACCACGGTTCGGCGATTGGCCGGGTCTACTTGAATCTCGGCCTGTCGGCGCCGAGCTGTGCGGCGAATTCGCCGGCATTGATTCGCTTCCGGCCCGGGCGCTGTAACTCGGTCAGCCGCAGCACGCCCTGGCCACAGGCTACGTCGATGCCAGCGGCTGTCGCGGCCAGTACCTGTCCGGGCTCGGCGGCAGCGCCCTCGTCTGAAACTACCGACACCTCGCCGGCCCAGGCTTTTACGTTTTCGTCGCCGAAGCGAAAGCGGGCGCCCGGCACCGGGTTGTAGGCACGAATCCGCCGCTGTACCTCGGCAGACGGCATTGACCAGTCGATGTCCGCATCGGCTGTCTGAATCTTCGGCGCATAGGTTGCTCTGGCGTCATCCTGCGGCTCGGCCGGAAGTTCTCCAGCCAGGATAGCCGCGATATGTTCGACCAGCAGGCCCGCGCCTTTGGCCGCCAGCGCATCGTGCAGGCTGCCGGCCGTGGTCTCGGGGCTCAGGGGCACGCTGGCGCGGGCATAGACCGGGCCGGTGTCCAGCCCGGCCTCCATGTGCATCAGGCAGACACCCGACTCCTCATCATCAGCCAGAATCGCCGCCTGGATCGGCGCGGCACCGCGCCAGCGAGGCAGCAAAGAGGCGTGAACATTGAGGCAGCCGTGCTTGGGAATATCCAGAACGGCCTGCGGCAGTAGCAGGCCGTAGGCAGCGACCACCAGCAGGTCAGGCTCCAGCGCGCTCAGCTGTTCCTGAGCTTCGGCGGTCTTCAGGGTGGCCGGCTGCAGAACCGGCAGGTCAACCGTCTCGGCATACTGCTTGACGGGGCTTGCCGTCAGGCGCCGGCCACGTCCCGATCGACGGTCCGGCTGAGTCATGACGGCCACCGGTGGCATATCGGCCTCTACCAACCCCCGCAGCGAAGCAAGCGCAAAATCCGGCGTACCGGCAAAAACGAGGCGGGGTTGAGTCACGGGCGTCCTGGCTGGCTTGCGGCGCCTAGAAGGATGCGGCGGTGGGCGCCAGGCGTCGCTCTTTCAGCAGTTTTTTGCGGACCCGCTGACGCTTGGCTTCCGACAGGTAGTCCACAAACAGCTTGCCGTCGAGGTGGTCCATCTCATGCTGCACGCAAACCGACAGCATGCCGTCAAACTCACTCTCCTGCTGTTCGCCTTCGCGATCCAGGTAGCGAACCTTGATGGTCTCCGCGCGCTCGACCTCGGCATAGAAGCCAGGCACGGACAGGCAGCCTTCCTCAGTGACGACTACCCCGTCGCGCTCGATGATCTCGGGGTTGATCAGCACGTGCGGCTCGGTCTTCTCGCTGCTGACGTCGGTCACCAGGAGCCGCTTGTGCACATCGACCTGGGTGGCGGCGAGGCCGATGCCCGGAGCGGCATACATGGTCTCGAACATGTCGTCGATCAGATGCCGCAGGGCGTCATCGACCTGAACTACGGGTTTGGCCCGGGTTCGGAGCCTGGGATCGGGAAATTCGAGTACGTTGAGGATGGTCATATTGTCTACAGATCAAACTATCGGTGAATTCTACAAACTCGAGCTAATTTATTGACTAAATTGAATAAGATAGCGGACAATGCCGACGCTAGAGACCTCGGCTCGCACGCTCGGCCCGGTCGCGAATTGTGACGTGTTTAGCAGCTTGAGAAGTGCGGACACGACATATTATACATCGCACAACCTGCCGCATGTCCTGACAGCAAGATGATGGAGCTTCCGTCCACTATGTCCTTCGCTAACCAAAATTCCATGCCCGGCGCCCGTTTGACCGCCGGAACCCTACTGGCCGTCGCCCTGGCCGGCTGCTCGCTGAACCCGTTCTCCGACGACGGAGATGCGGCGCCCATGCCGGTGGAGCAGCGTGCTCAATCGGTCTCGAGCATGGCCGATGCGGACGCGGCGCAGTATGTGCCAAGCCAGCAGCGGCAGAATCTGCAGCTCATTGAGCAGCGAAACCCGATTGCGCCGGGCGCGCCCGAGCAATACACGGTTCAGGAAGGCGATACGCTCTGGGACATCGCGTCGACCTTCCTCCAGGACCCGTGGTATTGGCCCGAAGTCTGGTATGTCAACCCGCAGGTTGAGAACCCGCACCTGATTTATCCCGGCGACGTGCTGTCGCTGGTCAACATCGGCGGTCGTGAGCGCGTGATGGTGTCGAGCGGCTCGTCTTACCGCCTGTCGCCATCGGCGCGGGTCACTCCGCTCGATGAGTCGGTCCGGTCTATTCCTTATGAAAGCGTTGCAGCCTTCCTGAGCAGCGGTGCGATCCTCGCCAAGGGCGAGGGCGACGACCTGCCCTACGTGCTGTCATCGCGTGGCGATCACCTGGTCGCTGCAGCGGGCATGGAGATCTACGTCAGAGGCGGTGATCCGGCGCCCACCGGTACGCGCTACACCGTGATCCACATCGACGAAGAACTGGTCGACCCGGATAACGGAGATACGGTTGGCTTCCAGGCTGATTACATCGGCGAAGGCGTCATCTCGCGCGGCGGCGATCCGGCAACGGTAGCCCTGACCGACACCACGCGGGAAGTGCTTCTTGGCGACCGTCTGGTTCCGGTTGAAGAAGACGTGCAGATGAATTTCTTCCCGAAATCGCCGGATTCCGAGATTGATGGAAGGATCATTGCGGTTGTAGATGGTGTATCCCTGATCGGTCAGTACCAGGTCGTTATTCTCAACCGTGGTGCAAGGCATGGCCTCGCGCCCGGCGACGTTCTGGATGTGTACCAGACGGGTGAGGTGATACGCGACCGTTTTGCCGGTGGCTTCGCCAATACCACTTCGGGCGGCGAGCGCGTTAAGCTGCCGGACGAGCAGGCCGGTACGGTCATGGTCTTCAAGGTACACGATCGGATTGGCTACGGTCTGGTGATGGAGGCCACCCGAACCATCCACGTACTGGATACGATCAAGAACCCGATTTAAGAGCAGTCCTTAAAGTCAGCAAAGGCGGCGCTCTTGAAAAAGGGCGCCGTTTTTTTTGGGCCTCGACGCGGCGAGGCCTGCGACAGGACCAGCCAAGTGCCCAACAGCACGAAGAAGCAACGACCCGACGTCGGCAGTTCATCAATACTCGAAAAACCGGCGATCCCGGAACTGCTGGCAAGCCTCCCCGACTGTCCGAAGCGACTGTACGCCGCGGGTAATACCGATCACCTGTTCCTGCCCTGCCTTGCGATAGTGGGCAGCCGAAATCCGACCTCCGGCGGTCGGGACAATGCTTATCGTTTTGCGCGGCATCTTGCCTGCACCGGTTTCTGCATCGTCAGCGGGCTCGCTGAGGGTATCGACGCGGCGGCTCACGAAGGCGCCCTCGATGCCGGCGGCGCCACCATCGCCGTTCTTGGACACGGCCTCGACACCGTCTACCCGGCCAGCAATCGCGAACTCGCCGGGCGAATCATGGAAGACGGCCTGCTGCTTTCCGAGTACCCCGACGAGACGCCGCCGCGACGTGGCCACTTCCCGGCCCGCAATCGAATCATCAATGGTCTGAGCCTCGGCGTGCTGGTTGTGGAAGCGGCACGCCGCAGTGGCTCGCTGATCACCGCCCGCCTGGCGGGAGAGCAGGGCCGCGAAGTGTTCGCCGTTCCGGGGTCGATACATAATCCGATGGCGAAGGGCTGCCACCAGCTCATTCGCCAGGGCGCTCGACTCGTAGAGACGGCCGATGACATCGTTTCAGAGCTGTCGGCATTGATCGGTCAGCTCCGTATCGATGAGGCTGGCGATGACGCCATCAGTCAGGCCGAGAGTTCGCCGACGTCGCTGGACCCTGATTATGTTCGACTGCTTGATGCCCTTGGTTACGAGCCGCAAACGGCCGACGAGCTCGCCGGGAAATCCACGGTGACGATTGATCAGGTTTCCGCCAAGCTTTTGATCCTGGAGCTCGAAGGTGAAATAGAGTCACTACCCGGTGGCCGGTTTTCTAAATTGAGCGACTAGAGCCGATCAGATACATGAGCGATGCGCATCCAGCCTAAGAAGTCGGAGCGCCTTACAAAGCATCGGTTCTTTCAGACCAAAAGCAGCAAGAGGCCATTCCAGGCATGAAAGAAGGCGTATTCGACGTCCTGATGTATCTCTTCGAAACGTACATCGACGCCGAGGAAGACCCGGAACCTGATCAGAACGAGCTGCGAGGCGAACTGGTCAAAGCCGGATTCGGCGACGCGGAAATCGACCGGGCGCTGGATTGGCTGGACGGGCTGGCCGAAAACCACGACGAGCTAATCCTGAACCCGCAGACCGAGCACGGCACCCGGGTATATAACCAGCTGGAACTTGAACGCCTCGACATGCAGTGCCGTGGCTTCATCATCTACCTGGAGCAGATTGGCATCCTGTCACCGTCCCAACGCGAGCTGCTGATCGACAGACTGCTGGCACTCGGCACCCCGGATATCGACGTCGAACAGATCAAGTGGGTCGTATTGATGGTGCTGTTCAGCCAGCCCGGTCAGGAGCTGGCGTACGCGCGCATGGAAGACCTGGTCTTCGAAGAAGAGCACACCGAGCTTCACTGACGGCGATCACCGCCGTAAACCCCGCGCTGGCCTGCAAAGGCCCGGTAATCATCACCTGCCGAACGTCGCATCGCGCGAGCGTTACCGGTCAGTTTCCTTGACACCCGGCAGACAAGACGTTATTCAACCGCGGCAATAACCGCGGTTTTTTGCCGCAACGCTCATTCGAGAAAGGAAACGGAGCACGGATGTCGCGCAACCTCGTCATCGTAGAGTCGCCTGCCAAGGCCAAGACGATTGAGAAGTACCTGGGTAAGGACTTCGACGTCATGGCGTCCTATGGTCATGTCCGCGACCTGGTGCCCAAGGAAGGCGCCGTCGACCCCGCGCAGGGTTACCAGATGAAGTACCAGGTCATCGAGCGCAACGAGAAGCACGTCAAGGCGATCATTCGGGCTCTGAAGAAAGCCGACGCGCTTTATCTCGCGACTGACCCGGATCGCGAGGGTGAAGCGATCTCCTGGCATCTCATCGAGCTGCTGAAGGAAAAGAAGGCGCTGGAAGGCAAGCCGGTACATCGCGTGGTGTTCTATGAGATCACCAAGGACGCCGTGCGCCGCGCTATCGAAGAACCGCGGCACATCTCCGATGAGCTGGTCACGGCGCAGCAGGCGCGGCGCGCGCTTGATTACCTCGTCGGCTTCAATCTCTCGCCGCTGCTATGGAAGAAGGTGCAGCGAGGTCTTTCGGCGGGCCGGGTGCAGAGCCCGGCGCTGAGAATGATCGTTGAGCGAGAGCTCGAGATCGAAAAGTTCAAGGCGCGGGAGTACTGGACCATAGAGGCCGACGTCAGCAAGGAAGAGCAGCCGTTCCTTGCGAGACTGGTCAAATATAAAGGTGAAAAAGTCGAGCAGTTCAGCTTCGAGAACGAAGAGGCTGCACGCGAAGTCGAGCGTACCCTGCTCGATGCCACCGGCGGCGAGCTCACGGCCGTCAAGGTCGACAAGAAACAGCGGCGGCGTAATCCGGCGGCGCCCTTTACGACGTCCACGATGCAGCAGGAAGCGTCGCGCAAGCTGGGCTTCAACACCCAGCGAACCATGCGGGTTGCACAGCGCCTCTATGAAGGTATTGAGCTGCCCGGCGAAGGTAACGTTGGCCTGATCAGCTACATGCGTACCGACTCCGTTGCACTGGCGCAAACGGCCGTCGACGAGATTCGCGACACCATTGCCGATCGATACGGCCAGAAGAACGTGCCGGATGAGGTTCGGGTCTTCAAGACGAAGTCGAAGAACGCACAGGAAGCGCACGAAGCCATTCGACCCACCTCGGTAGCTCGAACTCCTGAATCCCTGCAGGGCCATGTGGATGACGACCAGCTGCGCCTGTACACGCTGATCTGGCAGCGAACAATGGCTTGCCAGATGGTGCCGGCCGTGTTCGATACGGTAGCGCTCGAATTCTCCGCCGGACCGGACCGCGAGGACGGTCACCGGATGCGCGCCAACGGTTCAGTACTGGTAGAACCCGGCTTCATGGCCGTCTACCAGGAAGGAAACGATGAGGGTAAGTCGGACGACGGCGATCGCCTGCTGCCCGAAGTCGCTGTGGGCGACGTCATTTCAATGGACAAACTGCGCCCGGAACAGCACTTCACGGAACCACCGCCGCGCTTCTCGGAAGCGAGCCTCGTCAAGACGCTCGAGGAGTACGGCATCGGGCGCCCGTCGACGTATGCCAGCATCATCGCAACGCTTAAGAACCGTGAATACGTCGAGATGGACGGCAAGCGCTTCCATCCCACCGACATTGCGCGGATCGTCAACGGCTTCCTGACCGAGCACTTTACGCAGTACGTTGATTACGACTTCACCGCGAAGCTGGAGAACGATCTCGACAGGGTTTCCTTAGGCGAGAAAGACCTCGTGCCCCTGCTCGATGACTTCTGGCAGCCCTTCTCAAAGCTGGTCGAGGAGAAGGAAGAGTCGGTCACCCGCGAACAGGTCGCCATGGCCCGCGAGCTCGGCATCCACCCGAAATCGGGCAAGCCGGTTACGGTGCGCATGGGCCGCTACGGGCCTTTTGTGCAGGTAGGCACGAAGGACGACGAGGAAAAACCCAAGTTCGCAGGCCTGAGGCCAGGCCAGAAGATGGCCGACATTACGCTCGAGGACGCGCTGGAGCTTTTCAAGCTGCCGAGAAAACTGGGAGAAACACCCGATGGGCTGTCGGTTTCGGCCAGCGTCGGTCGCTTCGGCCCTTACGTGCGCTATGGCGACAAGTATGTCTCCATTCGCGGCGACGACGACCCTTACACCATTGAACTGCCGCGAGCGCTGGAGCTCATCGAGCAGAAGAAAAAGGAAGACGCCGAGCGCATCATCCAGGACTTCCCGGATGACGGCATCCAGGTGCTGAACGGCCGTTACGGACCCTATATAACCAATAAGGCTAAGAACGCACGCGTGCCGAAAGATCGCGAGCCCAAGTCGCTCACGCTCGAGGAATGCAAAGCGTTGCTCGAGGCAGCGCCCGAACGCGGCCGGCGGGGCAAGAAAAAGGCCAAGAAAGCCACGGAACCGGCAAAGAAAGCGGCCGCAAAGAAAAAAGCCGCCAAGAAGAAAGTGGCAAAAAAGAAGGCAAAGAAAAAAGCGGCCAAGAAGAAGACGGCAAAGAAAAAGGCAGCGAAGAAAAAAGTCAGTAAGAAGTCGGCGAAGTAGCCTTCGCCATAGCCGTGGCGGTCGGCGATCATGTTTGATCCGGTCGCCTGCCTCGCAGTGCCGGCCGCGTCACGCGCGAAGTCTTCCGCCGACGGATGGGGATCGTCACAAAACTTAGGACTCAAGACCCGGGTAAGCCAGGATGACCGACAAGCACATTCCCACCGACCAGGTAGAAACCTATCTGCGTAACCTGCAGGCCGACATCGTCAGTCAGCTCGAAGCTGTCGACGGACAGGCAACCTTTCAGCGGGATAGCTGGGAACGCCCCGGCGGCGGCGGTGGCGAAAGCCGGGTGTTGTCCGGCGGTGCCGTGTTCGAGCAGGCAGGCGTCGGATTCTCCAAAGTGTTTGGCGAGCAGATGCCGCCCTCGGCCACCAAATCCCGACCGGAGCTGGCCGGCCGTGGGTTCCAGGCGGTCGGTGTGTCGCTGGTGCTGCACCCGCGAAACCCGTACGTGCCGACCACCCACGCGAACGTTCGCTTCTTTATCGCCGAGCACCCTACCGATGAGCCGGTGTGGTGGTTTGGCGGCGGCTTTGACCTGACCCCCTACTACCCGTTTCACGAAGACGTTGTCCAATGGCACGAGACGGCCAGAACGGCCTGCGAGGGCTTCGGCGACGATGCCTACGCGAAGTACAAGAAATGGTGCGACGAATACTTCTTCCTGAAACACCGCAATGAAACCCGTGGTGTTGGCGGCCTGTTTTTCGATGACCTGAACAAGCCCGGGTTCGATGACAGCTTCGCCTTCCAGCGTTCCGTCGGTGACCACTTCCTCAAGGCTTATCTGCCCATCGTCGCCCGACGTAAGGAAACGCCTTACGGTGAGCGGGAACGTGATTTCCAGCTCTATCGTCGCGGCCGCTATGTCGAGTTCAACCTGATCTACGACCGCGGCACGCTGTTCGGTCTCCAGTCAGGCGGCCGGACAGAATCCATTCTCATGTCACTGCCGCCGGAAGTTCGCTGGCGTTATGACTGGAAGCCGGAACCGGGCAGCCCCGAAGCCGCGCTGTATGAGGACTATCTGCGACCCCGGGACTGGTTGGGCGACGGCTGAATCCGCCCGCTAAACCGCGCTGGCGAGCCCGTCAGCGTCTGTGCTAGCTTCGTCGATGGCCGCACACTATCTGGCGGCCTATCTTCGTGAGCAGGCGTGACAACTCTTGGGCAAACCGCATCACAGTCTTTTCTTCGCCTTAGTCGCGCTGCTTGCGGCTGCGCCGTCGGCTGCCCAGGATGAAAGTCGGCTGCAGCAAAGGTCGACGACCTACGGCCTGGCCCTTCCCGGCACGGGCCCGTCATCCAGCCAGCTAAAAACCTACATCGTTCAGCTCCGCGAACCGTCGGCCGTCGAGCATCACGCCGCGCTGCTCGGACCCGGCGCCAGCGGCTCTCGGGCTGCGGGTAACGGCGTCGCGCTGCGTTCGATCGTCCCGTTCAACCGCGACAGCGCGGAGATGCAGAACTACACCCGCGGGTTGGCGGCCAAACAGGACGAGGCGCTGGCGCGGGTCGGCGGCAGCGAGATGATTCACCGCTACCGCTACAGCCTCAACGGATTCGCGGCGCGGATGACCGACATCCAGGCCGAGAAGATGTCCCACCTTCCCGAAGTGCTCCAGGTCTGGGAGGACGAGATTCGACCGCTCACCACGAATTTCAGCGCGGAATTCCTGGGCCTTTTTGACAATGACGGTGGATTGCGCGGCGCCGAGGGCTTGAGCGGTGAAGACATCGTCATCGGCGTGATCGATTCCGGTATCGCACTCAATCATCCGTCGCTCCGGGACTCACGCCTGAATGGCCCGAGCGTCTGCGAGAGCAGCTGGGCGGACGCCACGTTTCTTGGCCTGTGGCTGTGCCGCGAATACAAGAATCTGCCGGAAGTGCTGCTCTACGAACCGCCGGAGGACTGGCGAGGCGAATGCCAGCCGGGTGACGGCTGGACGGCTGATGACTGCAACAACAAGCTCATCGGCGCCCGCTGGTTCTCAGAAGGCGCACTCGCGAGCGGCACGATCGATCCGGACGAGTTGTTCTCACCTCGGGACGTGGACGGTCATGGCACTCACATCGCCACGACGGCGGCCGGCAATCGCGCAGAGGCCTCCGCCTTCGGCACGATTCTTGGTCGTATCGAAGGCATCGCCCCGCGCGCACGGGTCGCTGTCTACAAAGCCTGCTGGCTACGCCCCGGCACGACGCGCGGTGCCTGCAATACCTCTGACCTGGCGCTCGCGATCGACACGGCGGTCGCCGACGGCGTCGACATCATCAACTATTCCATTGGCAACTCACGCCGGGAGATTTCCACACCCGACGATCTGGCCCTGATGGCGGCAACCAAGGCCGGCGTGCTTTCCGTCGTCTCAGCCGGGAATGAAGGACCGATGCTGGGCACGATCGGCAGTCCGGCGGGCACCCCCTGGGTGCTGACGGCCGCGGCCTCCAGCCGCGATGGCAACCATGCCCTTGAAGCCCTGCAGGTCGACACACCGGCCAGCGTCGCCGGGCGTTACGCCGTCGAGGAAGCAAGCTTCACTCCACCGTTGAGCACGGCAGGACCAATTACCGGCCGCCTGGTGCTGGTCGATGACGATGATGACACGCTCGACACCGGTGCCGCCGGCACGACGATGGACGCCTGTGAACCCATTACCAATGAAGCGGCGGTGACCGGCAACATCGCCTACATTGAGCGGGGCGGCTGCGACTTCATCGTCAAGATCGAGAATGCCGAGGCCGCCGGCGCCACCGCGGCGGTGATCTACAACATCGCCGGCGACCCGATCGTCATGACCGGGCCGGACTCGAACACGGTGGGCATTCCGGCGCTCATGATTGGCGAGGCGGATGGCAACCTGCTGCTCAACGAGATCGACGCCCTCGAACGCGTCGATGTCGAGCTCAACAAGAGCTTCTTCCTGACCGTCGCAGACACTGGCAACAAGCTGGGATCGTTTTCGTCGCGTGGACCCGGCCTGCTGCCGGACGTTCTCAAGCCAGACCTCACCGCGCCCGGCATCAACATACTGGCCGGTCTCACGCCGGATGCCGCGAACACCAATTCCGGCGAAAGCTTTGGCTACCTGACCGGTACATCGATGTCGGTTCCGCACGTTGTCGGCGTGGCAGCGCTGCTGAAAGAGGCGCACCCGGAGTGGTCGCCCTCGATCATCAAATCGGCACTTATGACGACGGCCTACCAGGACATCACCCGCCAGGAGGACGACGAGCCGGCCAACCCGTTCGACTTCGGCGCCGGTCATATCTCCCCCAACGATGCGCTTAAGCCCGGCCTCGTCTATGAGACGACGAACGACGAGTACGACGCGGTGGCCTGCGGTATCGAATCACCCGCCGTCGATGAGGCTCGCTGTGCGGCGCTGGAAGACCTGGGTTTCTCGTTCGCTGCCGGCGACATGAACCAGCCGTCGATCGCGGTGGCCCGATTAATCAACGAGCAGACCGTCACCCGGCGCGTTACCAACGTTTCGGATTCGACGGTTAACGTGACGGCGAACATAGTGAACCCGCCGGGAACGTCGGTGTCGGTGGCGCCCGCAAGCCTGGCGCTCAGCCCGGGACAAAGTGCCGAGTTCGACACGACGATTCGCTACCAGAGCGGGCCATTGGACCTGTGGCGATTTGGCAGCCTGACCTGGGAGAGCAACGAGCAATCGGTACGCAGCCCTATCGGCGTGCGGCCTGCGTCACTGATCGCGCCGGGCGAAGTCTTTGGCTCCGGCGGGAGTGGGGAGGCTTCGTTCCCGGTGACGTTCGGCTACAGCGGCAACTACCAGGCCCGGGTGCACGGCCTGCGCTTGCCGACGGTCATCGCGGATCAGTTCGTTGGCCAGGATCCTGACAAGCTCTTCGAGCCCATCAATGATCCGGAGAACGGCGTTACGGCCTTTGTGTTCGACGTTCCGGCGGAACAGGCCTACCTGAGGTTCGCGTTGTTCGATGAATTCACCGACGGCGATGACGATCTGGACCTGTTCCTGTATTTCTGCCCGACCGACACGACCTGCGAGAAGATCGCCGAAAGCGGCAGCCCGACGTCACGTGAGGAAATCAACGTCTTGTTTCCCGGCGCCGGCACCTACGTGGTCTTCGTCCATGGCTTCGAGACGGACAACATCGTCGGCGGCCCCGGCGCGATCTTTGACCTCGCCGCCTGGCAGTTCGGTCTCAATGACGACGTAGGTAACCTGCAGGTCACCGCACCGAGCCTGGTATCCAGCGGCAGCACCGTGGATCTCGATATACGCTGGTCGGGCCTGGTGCCGCAGTCGCTGTACCTGGGCGGCATCTCGCACACGACCCCTGAGGGCCTGGTCGGCATCACGATCGTCAACATACGCAACTGACGCGGCCGGCAGGCATGCAGCTTCGCGTGACAAGGAGATTCCATTGACCCAACCCAGTCGCTCCTCGGAGATGCGCTTCAGCGGCGTTCTGACGCCGGTTATCACGCCGTTCTCAGCGACGCTGGAACCGGACCCGGACAGACTCCTCACACAGTGCCAATGGCTTTTGTCGCAGCACGTCGGCCTTGCCGTGTTCGGCACGAACAGCGAGGCAAACTCCCTGTCTGTCGGCGAAAAGGCTGACCTGCTGAGCGCACTGATCGACGGCGGCATTCCCGGCGAGCGCCTGATGCCCGGCACCGGCTGCTGCGCCCTCAGCGATTCCGTCGAACTGACCCGTCACGCGGTTGAACTCGGCTGCGGCGGCGTGCTGATGCTGCCACCTTTCTATTACAAGGGCGTCAGCGACGAAGGTCTCTATCGAAGCTACGCCGAAGTTATCGAGAGGATTGGCGATGCGGCGCTGAAGATTTACGTCTATCACATCCCACCGGTCGCCCAGGTCGGCCTGAGTCTCGACCTGATCGAACGGCTGGTGAAGGACTATCCGGGCACCGTCGTAGGCATCAAGGACAGCTCCGGCGACTGGGATTACACCCGGTCAATTCTCGACCGGCAGTGGGACGATTTTCACGTCTTTGCCGGTGCAGAAACGTTCCTGCTGGCAAACATGCGCCACGGTGGCGCCGGATGTATTTCGGCAACGGCGAACGTCAACCCGGGTGGCATACACAAGCTCTACGAAACCTGGCAACAGGATGATGCCGACGCGCAGCAGGCCGAGCTCGACGCACTGCGGGCGATCTTCATGAAATACCCGATGATCCCGGCCTTGAAGGCAACCGTCGCCCGCTTCACGGCAGACCCGCCCTGGAAGTCAGTCAGGCCACCCCTGCTCGCGCTTGCCGACAACGCCAACGCCAGTCTCGCGGCGGCGCTCGACGAGTTTGGCTTCGACATGCCGGGTCTCGGCGCCTAGCGCTTCCGCCGGCCGGGATATCCGGCTCAGAACTTCAGCGACCTACCCAGCGCCTCGCACTCCGCCCAGCGAAAACAGGAAACGATGTGGTCATTGACCAGGCCGGTTGCCTGCATGTGGGCGTAAATGATTGTGCTGCCAACGAAGCGAAAGCCGCGCTTCTTGAGATCCTTGCTTAACGCATCTGAGATCGGGGAGGTCGCCGGAACCTCAGCCATGGTGCGAAACCGATTCTGCACTGGCTCACCGTCGACGAAGCGCCAGATGTAACGCGCAAAGCCGTCAAACTCCTCCTGCACGTCGAGAAACGCACGGGCATTGGTAACAGCAGACTGAACCTTGAGGCGATTCCGGACAATCCCCGGATCGGTCAGAATTTTCTCAATACGCTTGTCCGTGAATCGCGCGACTTTCTGTGGGTCGAAGTCGGCGAAGTTTTTCCGATAGCCGTCTCGCTTGTTAAGTATCGTAGACCAGCTCAACCCCGCCTGGGCGCCTTCGAGGATCAGAAACTCGAACTGGGTCTGATCGTCGGTGACCGGCACGCCCCATTCGGTGTCGTGATACTCAATGTAGGCATCGTTGACGCCTTCCGACCAGTCGCATCGCGAAACGTTATTCCTGACCAATTGAACCGAGCTCCTGCCTTGCCTTCAGTCCTACGTTAGCATGCGGACACAAGTATCAGTCTCCGCCAAAACTGGTGCTTTCGGGCATAAAAAAAGCCCGCGTCTCCGCGGGCTTTCTTTGGCGTTGAAGCCGGCAGCTATTTAGATAGAGCCGCCGCACTTGCCTTCGCCGCATTTGCCTTCGGCGTCTTTGTCGCCGCCGCAGGAGCCTTCGGCACCCTTGTCGCCGCCGCAAGAGCCTTCGCCGCCCTTGTCACCGCCGCAGGAGCCTTCGCCGCCTTTGTCGCCGCCGCAGGAGCCTTCGCCACCCTTGTCGCCGCCACAGGAGCCTTCTCCACCTTTGTCGCCGCCACAGGAGCCTTCGCTGCCTTTGTCACCGCCACAGGAGCCTTCGCCACCCTTGTCGCCGCCGCAGGAACCTTCGCCGCCCTTGTCGCCGCCACAGGAACCTTCGCCTTCTTTCTCGCCGCCGG